>CAYOOC010000008.1:0-2606 GCA_964405505.1 uncultured Thiohalophilus sp. | reverse complement strand
ACCTTGGTCAGGTTGCGACAGGCCAGAATCGTCTCACTCATAGCGTAACGCCTCCGCCGGTTGGGTCCGGCTGGCACGCCAGGCCGGATACACGGTCGCCACGATGCCCAGCAGGAACGATACGCTGGTGATCATCCAGACATCGTCCCAGTGCAGATCGGAGGGCAGTTCACTGATGTAATACACGCCCGGATCCAGGAACTGGATGCCGAACAGCCCTTCGAGCCATGGCACCACAATATCCAGATTGAGCGCCAGACTGACGCCGAGCACAGTGCCGAGCAAGGTGCCCACCACGCCGATAACCGTCCCCTGCACCATGAAGATGCGCATGATGCGCCCCGGCGAGGCACCCAGCGTGCGCAGGATGGCGATATCACTCTCCTTGTCGGTCACGACCATCACCAGCGTGGAGACGATATTGAACGCCGCCACGGCAATGATCAGCAGCAGCAACAAAAAGATCATCCGCTTTTCGATTTTGACGGCCCGAAACCAGTTGGCGTGATAGGAGCTCCAGTCGCGCACATAAAAGTCGCTCAGCACGCCATCCTGCAGTTCGTGGCGAATCTGCGGCGCCAGGAACAGGTCGCTCAGTTTGGCGCGCACGCCGGTGACGCGGGAGCCGAGCTTGAACAGGCGCTGCGCATCTTCCATGTGGATGACGGCCAGTGCGCTGTCGTATTCATACATCCCGATATGGAACAGTCCGACGACCTCGAAACGCTTCAGACGGGGAGCCATGCCGGCCGGAGTGACATTCAGACTGGGCGTGACCATGGTCACCTTGTCACCCACGTCCACACCGAGAATCCGGGCCAGATCCCGGCCCAGAATCACGCTGAAACTCCCCGGCCGCAGATCGGACAATTGTCCCACTTCCATCTTGCCGGCCACCGCCGATACGCCCGGTTCCTGCTCCGGCAACACGCCGCGAATCCGGGCACCGTTCACGCCCTTGCCACGGATCAGCATACCCTCACCTTCCACATACGGTGCGCTGGCGATGACTTTGGGATGGGATTCGGTGGCGCGGGCAACGGACGGCCAGTCGGCAATCCCGCGCCGGTAATCGGTGACGGTCAGATGCGAGACCATGTCGAGGATCCGCTCGCGCACTTCTTTTTCGAAGCCGTTCATCACCGACAGCACGGTGATCAACGCCATCACGCCCAGCGCGATACCGAGCATCGAGCTCATCGAGATGAACGAGATGAAGTGATTGCGACGCTTGGCGCGGGTATAGCGCAGGCCGACATACAATTCGAATGGTCTAAACATGGAGCGGCATTATACAGGTTCGCGGTGAAATGACATCAACGCGAAGCGGTGATTGCGCCAGAGCTCACACCCTGCCAGCAAAGGCATTTTCACAGGCGAATCAGGACAGGTGCACAGGAATCGAACGGGCGATGCGGATCGATTCGGAGCTCATTTGTGAGACCCAGGCATAAACTTCCACGCCCTGTTCGCACACGACGGCCAGCTGTTGGGCATAGTCGGGATCGATCTCTGCGGCTGCGCGAAAATGATCAGCATCATCGCGGGCCACGTGTAGCAGTAACACCGCCCGGTAACCGGCGCGGACCATTGCCGCCAGCTCCTGCAGGTGCTTGCGCCCCCGTTCGGTGGGCGCATCGGGGAAAATGGCATAGCCGTCACGATCGATCGCGGTGACGTTCTTCACCTCCACGTAGCAGTCGACGCGCCCGGGATCGGCCAGCAGCAAATCGACCCGGCTGTTGGTGCCGTATTTCACCTCGCGACGCAGTGTCCGATAGCCCTGCAGGGGCTCGATCACGCCGGACTCGATCCCCTCCTGCACGAGCGCGTTGGCCAGGTGGGTATTGACGCTCACCAGAGTACCCTCCAGGGTCGAAGCCAGCTCCCAGGAATAGCGGTATTTGCGCTTGGGGTTGGCACTGTCGCGCAGCCAGATCCGGGTCCCCGGCTCGGCACAGCCGAGCATGGAACCGGTATTGGGCGTGTGGACGGTCAGTTCGTCGCCGTTGTCCAGTCGCACATCGGCCAGAAAGCGTTTGTAGCGCCGCAGCAGGGTGGCGGGAATCAGCGGTGGGTCAAATTTCACAATTACAGCAACCTGTCAGATGAGACTCTGGAAAAACTGCTTAAACTTTTGCGTGTAAGCCATTGATAGAGTATATTTTACCGCAGATTCGGCCGAACACTGTGCCAGAGGAGCCCGATGATGACCAGGCTGTGGAATATCCCTACTTTATTCGCGCTTTTTAGCGCAGCCACCCTGTTGCTGGCCGCACCGGCCGCCGCCGACACCCTCGACATGCCTGCCCCGCCGGCCCTGCAGGAACCGGATCACAGCGTGACGCTGCCTGGCCGGGGGATGTCCATGCTGCAGGTCGAGGAACGCTTTGGCACTCCCCGTGAGAAATTCGATGAAGTGGGCGATCCCCCGATTACCCGCTGGGTCTACCCCGATTTTACGGTCTATTTCGAATACCAGTACGTCATCAATGCCGTCGCCCATGATGCCATGACCGGCCCGACTTCCCCCTGAACACAGCCCCGACAATGACACGCCGACGCGTATGACTCACCGCCGGTTACCCGCTGAATGGGCGCCCCAG
>CAYOOC010000007.1:28346-66240 GCA_964405505.1 uncultured Thiohalophilus sp. | reverse complement strand
TTCGACTTCAAAGCTGACCTGTTGGCCTTCAGCCAGGGTGCGGAAGCCATCACCGACAATGGCGGAGAAATGGACAAAGACGTCTTTGCCACCGTCTTCCGGGGTGATAAAGCCGAAACCCTTGGATTCGTTAAACCACTTAACGGTACCGTTAGTCATGGAAAATACCTCAATCTTTCTATATGTAAATAATGGTCGTGCAAATCATTTGAGGCAGAATTCAGGAAAAATCGGGAAGGTACAACTGAGGTCGCGCCGGTATTTCTTGAAGAACCTTAATAATATGCAGTTAGTAACACGGTGCCTTTCGGAACCATGACTTCTCACGAAGTAGGGCCATCATACCCCGTTTCAACGCCACACAACAACAAAAAATTTAATTCCGGCCAGCGCAGGGGCCGCCCGAATTGAACCGCAGAGGGGGATGTGTTTCAGTAGATGGCCCAATTCCTGCAACGTCCGTGTCACAGACCATGAGCGAGCTGCCCGATTCCCCCTATATCCTGAGCGCCGATGGCGACAATTTTGCCGCGCGCGTGCTGGAAAACTCCGAGCAGGGGCCGGTGCTGGTCAACTTTTGCTCGAGCACGGCGGCGATCTGTGCGAGCCTTTCGCCGGTGCTGGAGAAGGTGGTTCACGCCTGCGAAGGGCGGGCCCTGCTGGTCAATATCGACGTGGATGCCGATGAGGCGCTGGCCCGGAATTACGGGGTCATCAGCATCCCGACGCTGAAACTCTTTCACCGGGGCGAGGTGGTGGCCTCCCGCCACGGCTACCAGCCGGAAGAGGCCGTGCGCCGGCTGCTGGATCAGTACGTGGCCCGGGAGTCGGATCTGGCCCTGGCCGATGCGGTGGATATGTACGTTCGCGGCGAGCAGCAGGCCGCCTATACGGCCATCGCCGAGGCGGTTGCCAGCGATCCGGACAACCCGCGCCTGCCGCTGACCCTGTGCAAACTGCTCAAACACGAGCAACGCTATGCGGAGGCACTCAAGGTCTTGGGCAGTCTGCCGGCTCATCATGCCGAACACCCCGAGATTCGCCGCCTGCACGATCAGCTGACGTTTTTTGTCGAGTACGATCCCGAACAGGCGCGAGCCAGCCTGGAAGCGAAACTCAACGAGGACCCCGGCGCGTTGGAAACGCGCCGGCAGCTGGTTGCGCACCACGTAGTGAGCGAAGACTACGCCGCTGCGCTGCAGCAACTGGGGTTCATCATCGAACAGGCGCCGGGGTTTGAAGGGGGATATGCGTCGCTGGCCATGCGGCGTGTGTTCAACCTGCTGGGCGAGGAGCACCCGCTGGTTGTGGAATATCGCCACTATTTGCACTGACCTGAGCCTGGCCGGGCTGATTTCGGTTTCAGCGTGACCTGAGCGGCGATTGGGGATTCCAATTTATATTGTTTCCCGGACCTGCGACAGGGCCCGCTTGAAGCGGGCGATTTCGGCCCCATATCGGACCGACAGCGCCCGGAAGGGGGCATCGCCGCGGTAAGCGAGCGGTTTTTCCGTAAAATCGGCCCTCCGGGCCCGATTGTCATGCACATTTTTTGTCACTTTGGGTATAATGCGCGGCTTATTTTGGCGCCAGCGCCGCACAGGCAGTCTCCTGGTGGTGGTCCAGGCTTATTAGCATCACAAACCGGCCCGGCTCAGTGACGGGCAATTGAATGAATTGCAGGTAGAAACATGATTGATTTGAGCAAATACAGAAACATCGGCATTTTTGCGCACGTGGATGCCGGCAAGACCACCACCACCGAACGGATACTCAAGCTGAGCGGCAAGATCCACAAGCTGGGTGAGGTGCATGACGGTGAATCCACCATGGACTTCATGGACCAGGAATCCGAGCGCGGGATCACCATTCAATCCGCGGCCACCAGCTGTGCCTGGAAAGATCATCGTCTTAACATCATCGATACGCCCGGGCACGTGGATTTCACCATTGAGGTATACCGTTCGCTGAAAGTGCTGGACGGCGGTATCGGTGTATTCTGTGGCTCCGGCGGCGTCGAACCCCAGTCCGAAACCAACTGGCGTTATGCCAACGACTCGGCCGTCTCGCGACTGATCTTCGTCAACAAGCTGGATCGGGTGGGCGCCGATTTCTATCGGGTGGTCGCCCAGGTAGAGAAAATCCTGGCCGCCACGCCGCTGGTGATGGTGCTGCCTATCGGTATCGAGGATCAGTTCTCCGGCGTGGTGGATCTGCTCACCCGCAAAGCCTGGGTGTGGGATGACACCGGCTTGCCGGAAAATTATGAAATCCAGGACGTGCCGGCCGACATGGTCGATCAGGTCGAAGAGTGGCGTGAAAAGATGATCGAAACCGCCGTCGAGCAGGATGACGAGCTGATGGAAAAATACCTGGATGGCGAGGAGCCGTCGGTTGAGGACATCAAGCGTTGTATCCGCAAGGGCACTATCGCCCTGGACTTTTTCCCCACCTATTGCGGTTCGGCCTTCAAGAACAAGGGCATGCAGCTGGTGCTGGACGCGGTCGTGGACTACCTGCCCGATCCGACCCAGGTCCCGCCACAGCCGGAAGTCGATCTGGAAGGGAACGAAACCGGCGAGTATGCGGTTGTCGATCCCAACAAGCCGCTGCGAGCCCTGGCCTTCAAGATCATGGACGACCGTTATGGCGCCCTGAGCTTTACCCGCATCTATTCCGGTAAACTGAAAAAGGGTGATACCGTCCTCAATACCGCGACCGGCAAGACCGAGCGTATCGGCCGTATCGTGGAAATGAGTGCGGATGACCGTGAAGAACGCGATTCCGCCCAGGCCGGCGACATCGTGGCGCTGATCGGTCTCAAGCATACCCAGACCGGTCATACCCTGTGCGATCCCAACAAGCCGGCGACCCTGGAACCGATGGTCTTCCCCGATCCGGTGATTTCCCTTGCGGTCGCGCCGAAAGATAAGGCGGCCGCCGAGAAGATGGGTATCGCTATCGGCAAGATGGTGGCCGAAGATCCCTCGTTCCGCGTCGAAACCGACGAGGACAGCGGCGAGACCATCCTCAAGGGTATGGGCGAGTTGCATCTGGATATCAAGGTCGACATCCTCAAGCGAACGCATAACGTGGAAGTCGTGGTCGGCAAGCCGCAGGTAGCCTATCGCGAAACCATTACCCAGAAGATCGAAGACACCTACACGCACAAGAAACAGACCGGCGGTTCGGGTCAGTTCGCCAAGATCGATTACACCATCGAGCCGGGCGAACCGGGCAGCGGGTTCGAGTTCGAATCCATCGTGACCGGTGGTAACGTGCCGCGTGAATTCTGGCCCGCAGTGCAAAAAGGCTTCCAAAAGAGCCTGGATAAAGGTGTGTTGGCCGGATACCCCTGCCTGGACTTCAAGGTAACCCTGGTCGATGGTGGCTACCATCCGGTGGATTCCTCCGCGGTAGCCTATGAACTGGCGGCGGCGGCTGCCTATCGTCAGTCTATGCCCAAGGCCGGGCCGCAGCTGATGGAACCGGTGATGAAGGTTGACGTGTTTTCACCGGAAGACAATGTCGGTGACGTGATCGGCGACCTCAACCGCCGTCGTGGCATGATCAAGTCCCAGGAACCGGGTCCGACCGGCGTGCGCGTCAAGGCGGACTGCCCGCTGAGCGAGATGTTCGGCTACATCGGCGATCTGCGGACCATGACCTCCGGCCGTGGCCAGTTCTCCATGGAGTTCTCCCACTACATGCCGTGCCCGGCCAATGTCGCCGAAGAGGTGATCAAGGAAGCCAAGGAACGTAACGCCAAGTAAGATCTTTACGTGACCGATAAAAGGGGCCTGCGGGCCCCTTTTTTATTGGATGAACGGGAACAGTAACCGAGTCGTTCGATTCAGGTGCCAATGGTCAGCACATCGTTCAGGCCCTCTAGCAAGGTCATCACTGACAGCGCGGCCAGATAACTGGTAGCGGGGTGGTCCGGGCAGGGAAGGTTGCGGATTGTGATCTCGCTTTGTCCAAACTCACCCTGAACCAGTATTTCGTGCGTATTTTGCGTGATTTGTGGATCAACCCATAGTTCCACACGGGCATCACATCCGGCGGCCAGACCCAGTGCCACCGCCACATTGACGTTTTTCGGATACTGCCTGATGCACTCGCTGGCCGGGCCATTGAACAGGCATTGCCGTGAATCAGTCGCAAAACCCAGCGAGCCCGGTGACTTGGTGGTGCGCAGAACCAGCTGCTCGAAAGGTGCCAGCCGGCCGACCTTGAGGTTATCCAGTCCGAACAGTGCGCCGCTGGGCACACGAATGCCGAGTCGGTGATCCCGTGCCGTATCGACCAGCCGGGTGCGCAATGCCTCATCGGCCAGCGCGCCGACGCTGAGCAGGATCAGGGTTTTCCCGTGCTGGAGAATCTCCCGGGCGTGATCCTTCACCGCACCGACTGAGGCGAGCTCCAGGACGATATCCATATCATGGCCAATGAACTCCGCGAAGTTGTGACAGACGCTGGCACCCCAGATACCGGCAAGACGTTCTGCCCGTTCCGGATGCCGGTCATAGACCGCCACGATATCGATATTCAGCTTGTACCGGGCAATAATCGCGGCGATATTGCCACAGCCCAGGACACCGATACGTGGTACGGGCGCGCCGGTTGCCGGTGCTGTCATTGCCATTAACGTGACTCCTTAAACAGACAAATTATATTATGTCATGGTGCGTTTGAGCAGCTTGCGCAGTTCGCTGAGGGAACAGGTGTTGAGGATATCGTCTTTCCCGAGCCAGCCGCGGCGCGCCTGACCGATGCCGTATTCGAGGTTGGCAAAATCGTTTACGCTGTGGGCGTCGGAGTTGACACTGATCAGCACGCCTTCATCTTTTGCGGTATGACAATAGACATCCAGCAGATCCAGGCGATCCGGCTGGGCATTGAGTTCCAGATAACAGCCGCGCTCCCGGGCATGACGAATCAGTCGCGGCATATCGACATCATAAGCATCACGCTCCTCGAGCAGACGCCCTGAGGGGTGAGCGAGCAGTGTAAAGCAGGGATGATCCATGGCCCGCCGAATCCGTTCGGTCTGTTTTTTCCGGGACAGATGGAACTGGCTGTGTACCGCGCCGATCACCAGGTCGAGCTGTTGTAACAGATCATCCTGCAGATCCAGCTGACCGTCTTCCAGGATATCCACCTCGATACCTTTCAGCAGCGTGATACCATCCAGTTTCTCATTCAGCGCATCGATCTTCTCGATTTGCTGTAACAGGCGCTTTTCGTCCAGACCATGGGCCACTTTCAGATGTTTGGAGTGTTCCGTAATGGCCAGATAATCGAGACCAAAGGCTTTCGCCGCCTCGGCCATTTCGTCCAGCGAGTTATGTCCATCGGTGGCCCGGGTATGCGCGTGCAGATCGCCTTTCAGATCGCCTGGCTCGACAAGCTTCGGCAGGCGGTCTTCCTCGGCGGCTTCGATCTCGCCATTGTTCTCTCGCAGTTCCGGCGCAATCCAGGGCAGGTCGACCGCTTTGAAAACAGACTCCTCGGTTTTGCCGGCAATTTGTTTCTCCCCCTTGAATATGCCGTATTCATTGAGCTTGAGCTGCCGCTGCTGGGCGCGGCGCCGGAGGGCAATATTATGCGCCTTGGATCCGGTGAAGTAGTGCAGCGCCGAGCCGAAACTCTTTTTCGGTACAACCCGCAGGTCGACCTGAAGATTATTCTTTAACCGTACTGTACTACGGGTATTACCCTGCGAGATGATCTCGGCAACATCCCCGTACTTGACGAACGCCGACATGATCTTGTCGCTTTGGCTGGCGGCGACCAGGAAATCGAGATCGCCAACTGTCTCCTTACGGCGCCGGTAGCTGCCTGCGATTACCACTTCATCGGCGATTTCGAGACTGTCCAGGTAGTCGAGCAGCGGTTCGGCATACCGGGCGGCTTCGACGAGCTTGATTCGTTGCTTGTGCTTGATGTGTTCCTCGATGTTTCTGATGATGCTCTGTTCGGTTTTCTCGCCGAAACCAGACAGTTCCTGTACCCGGCCATCCCTGGCGGCACGTAGCAATTGTTCGGGAGTGTGCACATCCAGTTCCTCGAACAGGGTGTGTACCCGCCTGGGGCCCAGTCCGGGAATGTGCAGCAAGTCGACCAGGCCGGGTGAAGTCTGCTTGCGTAATTTCTCCAGCGCCTGGCAATGGCCAGTCTCGAGGATCTCGTTGATTTTTCCTGCCAGATCTTTGCCAATCCCCGGCAGTCTGGTTAGATCATTGCCGCGTTCGATATAAGCCCTGATTTCCTGTCCCATGCCCCGGGTCTGTCGGGCTGCATTGCGATAGGCCCGTATCCGGAACGGATTAGCGTTCTGGATCTCCAGAATATCGGCAATCTCCTCAAAGATGTCGGCGATGTCCGCATTTTTGGTTGGCATGAGTCTCTGTCAGATGTTGTCAGGGTTGGCGACCGATTGGCATGAGGGCCAGTGGCGTCAGAGTGTTATTCAACTGCAGAATCTGTTGCACCTTGTGATCTTCGAAGGCGCCGACAATCACGGTACCCAGTTTCAACGCCGTTGCCTGCAGATAAATATTCTGGACGACATGGCCCACTTCGATGTGCACATAACGCCCGGCGCGGGAGCCGTATTTGCGTTGCGTACGGGCATAGTCCCCGGTGATGGTGATGATGACAGCAGCTTCTTCGATCATATTCTGACCCAGTGCGGCCTGTGTTAGCGATTGGCGCAGATCCCCCTTGTCAATTCGTGTCAGACTGTGGGTTTTGACCCGGTAGTGATATAACCCGGTATCCAGATCTCGGACCTGTCCTGCGACGACGTAGATTTCCAGAGGATAGAGCGCCCCGGCGGAAGGGGCGGTACGCAGGCCTGATGCATCGGTGATCCCCTGGGCCGACCAGAGCAGTTGAGAAAGCTGGGCGAGAGTTATCGGTCCTGAACCGAAATCCCGACGGGACCGTCGCTGCTGCAACAGCTGATTCAGATTGTCACCACCCTCTGTGCGGGGGGCTGGTAATTTGATGGTTGGCACTGTAGTTGTCGCGCTCGGGTTATTCACGGGCAGCAGCAAAGTGGTCACAAGAATAAAGAAAAGACACCGATGCCACCGTGGCATAGTCATAGTCAGCTGATTCCGTGATTTGCGAGTTGCCGAAAACTTACAATTAAACATAGTACAAACCCGCCAGCCTGTCTCGATAAGCGATTTTGTCCCGAAGGTGAGAGATTATCGTGATGTAATGGATCGGTCGCTGATCAACGGCTGGTAAATCGTCGCCAGCACCCGCCGGGGTACCGCTATCTGTCCCCCGCCACGGGGGTAAAAACCGGGACGGATCAGTTCGCTGCGGATGTCGGCTCCCATACGCATCATTATCGGTAGAAACGCATAATGCAGGTACTCATAGGTGGCGCCATGGGATTATGTGTACCGCCGGTGATCTGTAATTGGCTGGGCGATGAGGCCAGGATCAGGGCGGGGAGTATGGTTTGGAGTACCAGTGAGGTGCTGCCTGCGGTGCCGATATCAAAGGTATAGCTGCCGGGTGTGATCCGCCGGGGACTGAATTCCAGTTGGGTGGAATGCCGCTCGGCACCCTGCAGTGAAGCGGTTGAGGTAGCCGCCGCCGCGTTGACCGCGGCCAGGTGTTGAGGCTGCAATCCCGGCCGGGTCGGCGTATCCGAATGTTAATAATCCTGAAAGGGAGATTTAGGCAGACCGACAGCGCCAGGGCGCTGCGCAATACCTGGCCGCCGCCTTCACCGGTTGAACCATCAATGACCCGCATCGTCTATTCTTACTTGTGAAATTGTATAGTTCCTATGCTATCAGTCTATCAGATACTTTTTGTGCAGCATTTGAGACAGGGAGAGCGGCATGCAGATTCCATTACAGATCACCTTTCGACATCTCGATCATTCTGATGCTATCGAGATGGCCATCAAGGAGAAGGCGCAGAAACTCGAGCTGTTTGCGGACGATATAACAAGTTGCCGGGTGGTGGTGGAGGCGCCACACCAGCATCATCACAAGGGCCGGATCTATACCGTGACGGTCGACATGACCTTGCCGGGCGAGGAAATTGTTGCATCACGGCATCCGGACAAACACCACGCCCATGAGGATGTTTATGTGGCGATCCGGGATGCCTTCAATTCGGCAAAACGCCAGCTGGAAGATTACGTGCGCAAGCGTCGGGGCAAGGTCAAGCATCATCAGATGCCACAGCATGGGACGATCAAGCAGCTGGTACCCGATGAGGATTACGGCATCATTGCGAGCGATGATGGCCAGGAGGTCTATTTTCATCGTAACAGTGTACTCGAGGCGGATTTTTCGAATCTGGCCGTCGGGATGCCGGTCCACTTTACTGAAGAGCAGGGGGAGGAAGGTCTTCAGGCCAGTACCGTGCATGTTGAGGGAAAACACCACCTGGTGTAAGCCTAATTGCCCGCTGATCTCCCTTGATTTGATCTGGATCAGAACAGCAGTACGGGTCACCGGTATCATGAGCAGGGTTAGCCAAATCAAGTCATCCAAGCCTGTTGCCGCGCCTTTTGGCGTGGCATTTTTCCCGGAGGTCGCTTATGTCCCAGCTTGCCGTAAATACAGCAGAGGACCTGGTTCCATGGTCCGATGAATTGAGTGTCGGTATCGAGGAGATCGATAATCAGCACCGCATCCTGGTGGATCTGTTAAACGAATTGCATCGGGCCATCGTCGAGCATCGTGGCTCGGAAGCGGCGCACCGAATACTGGCCGAGTTGCTGGAATATACCCGTATTCATTTTGCGGTGGAAGAGAGCCTGATGCGAATCCTGGGCTATCCCGATTATGAAGAACACAAACATCATCATGAACTGTTGATCAATGAAGTGCAGGAGCTGAGCCAGAAGCTTGAGGCGGGCAAGAAATCCGTCAACTTCGAGTTGCTGCATTTTCTGAAAATGTGGCTGACCAAACACATTATGGAAGAGGATCGGCAATACACTTCCCATTTTCTTGCCCGGGGTGTCCAGCAAAGTTATGAAAAGCGTTCCTGGGTCGGCAAGTTCTGGGACTCCCTGCATCACAAGTAAGATCCCTCGTGTCACTCTGGTCACAACAACGCCGGAGTCCGCTTTGACAGACAGGCTTGCCGTGACTTGAAAGCGATTGTGGCGCCACTATTATATCCCCGATACCGAAAACCTTTTTGTCGCCCGGCAGTCCAATCCGGCGACATATTGTTTGTTTAACCTGAGGGGACGAATGTGAAGCGTATCGCGCTGTTTCTGGCAACCAACCTGGCGATTATTGTGGTGCTGGGCATTACCCTGCGCCTGCTGGGAGTGGAACGAATTCTCGATGAACAGGGGGTGGGGCTGGATTACCAGGCACTGCTGATTTTTGCCGCCGTCATCGGTTTCGGCGGCTCGTTGATTTCGCTGGCCATTTCCAAGTGGACGGCCAAACGTCTGACCGGGGCGCAGGTGATCGAACAGCCGCGTAATGCCACCGAGCAATGGCTGGTCGAGACCGTACGGGAACAGGCCCGGCGCGCCGGGATCGGCATGCCGGATGTGGCCGTTTATCAATCCGGGGACATTAACGCTTTCGCCACCGGTGCCCGGCGTAACAGCGCCCTGGTGGCGGTCAGCACCGGTTTGCTGAACAACATGAGCCGGGATGAAGCCGAGGCGGTGCTGGGTCATGAGGTCAGCCATGTTGCCAACGGGGATATGATTACCCTCGCGTTGATCCAGGGCGTGGTGAATACCTTTGTGATTTTCCTCTCCCGCGTCATCGGCCATTTCGTGGATCGGGTAATCTTCAAGGTAGAGCGGGGTCACGGGCCGGCCTTCTGGATTACGGCTATTGTGGCCGAGATCATCCTGGGCATCCTGGCCAGTATTATCGTCATGTGGTTCAGTCGCCAGCGCGAGTTCCGCGCCGATGCCGGCGGGGCGCAACTGGCCGGGCGGCAGAAGATGATTCGCGCGCTGGAAGCGCTGCAGCGCAGCGCGGATCGACCCCATCTGCCGGATCAGCTGGCGGCGTTCGGAATCTCCGGCCGGATCGGGCAGGGCTTTAAGCGCTTGTTTATGTCCCATCCCCCGTTGGCCGAGCGTATCGCAACGTTGAAGGCGGGCCAGTAAGGCCCGCTTTGCAAAACAGCGGTTAAAAGCCTCCTACAAGATCTGCTGGAACAGGACCTGGACCAGATTGGAGCGCGTAACAATACCGCTGACCCGATCCTGATCATCGGTGACGATAATCCGCTTGATGTGATGTTTTTTCATCTGTTCGATAATGTCTTGCAGGGTTTTGTTTTGATTAATACTGACCACTTGCTCAATCATGATATCCCCCACCTTTGAAGGCATATCGGTGGTACGCGGCGGATGCCGGAACATGTTTTCCAGGGTTTGCCAGACACTGTGCGTCGGATGATGACAGGGTATCCCCATGGCGCAGAGAAAATCCGCCTCGGTCACCACCCCGACCAGCTTGCCGTCATCAGCAGTGACAGGCAGGCCGCTGATGCGTTTTTCCACCAGAATCCGCGCTGCATCAGAAAGGGACGTGTCGGGTGCGACGGTAATGATGTCCGGTGTCATGATTTCGCGAACGGTCAGCTGTCCGGATTCACGCAGGCGGGCATGCTTTTCGGCGATTTTATCCAGTTGCACCAGATCCTCCAGGGTAATGTCGATATAGGTATCAAACTCCTTGAGGGCTTGTTGAAAGTCCTCGCGCCGCAAATCCCGGTGTGAGGTTTTACTCATGCGCTACCTCCGGCAACGTGATTGGTCAGCAGATTGACCAGCTTCTCCTGTTTGGTTCCAATCAGGTCCGCCAGGGTATAGCGTTCGAGCTGCTCAAAAAATGCGTGCTGGGCCTCGTTCAGCACCTGCTTCAGGGTGCAGGCCGGCAGAATCGGGCACTGCGGTTCGGCACAATTAATCAGAGGGGCCTGACCTTCCAGGCGTCGGATCAGCGTGCCAACATTGATCGCAGCCGGATCGCGTGCCAGCCGGATGCCGCCGGTTTTACCCCGGTAGGTGATAATCATGTCACTGGCGACCAGTTCATTGATCACCTTTAGCAAGTGATTACGCGACATATCAAAAGCGCGGGCGATCTCGTTGATCGAAATGGTCCGGCCGGGGTGCAGGGCCAGATAAATCAGTACGCGCAGGGCAAAATCGGTAAACCGTTTCAGATGCATGACACTACATCGCCTGTGGTGTGTATGTAGTATTAAATTTACTACATGAAATCGGGATTGTCACATCGCGACAGCCGCGAATTCGATCGCTAAAATTCAGGCAGCTCAATGTGATTGAAAGTTTGGGGTTTTACCGCAGTGGCTCGATGAGAACGACCTTAAAAGAATGGAGTATTCATGAGCGGATGTTGTGACAGCGATTGCGCCGTACAACCGGTGCAACAGCGCCAGCGTCATACCTTGTGGGCGGTACTGGCTATCAATGCGGTGATGTTCGCGGTCATCATGATAGCGGCCCTGTATGCCCGTTCCAGTGCCTTGCTGGCGGACAGTCTGGATAACCTTGGCGATGCGTTGACTTACGCGCTGAGCCTGTATGTCGTATCGCGCGGAGTCACGGCCAAGGCCCGGGTGGCCCTGTTCAAGGGAATTCTGATCCTGCTGGCGGCCTGCGCGGTGGCGGCTCAGATTGTCTACCGGGTGTTGGAGCCCGGGGTGCCGGTATTCGAGTTAATGGGGGCGTTCAGTCTGCTTGCCCTGCTGGCCAACGGCCTCTGTCTGTATCTGTTGTGGCGACACCGGCACGAAGACGTCAACATGAGTTCGGTGTGGGAATGTTCGCGTAACGATATCGCGGCCAATATTTCAGTCTTTCTGGCTGCCGGCGGGGTCTGGCTGACCGGCTCGGGCTGGCCGGATATTGTGGTTGCCGCGGCACTGGTGGTAGTGCTGCTGCGCTCCGCCTGGCGGGTCATTCGTTCGGCATGGCGCGAGCTGCGCCAAAGCACAGCGCAGTAAAAGGAAGAAGGCCAGTGAGCCCGGACTCACCGGTCCGGGTCACTCAACCTGCCTAGTTTTCCAGGGCCCCGCACGCCACCTTGCTGGAGATGGCATCCATCGGGGCGGTGTTATCCAGTTGCGAAAGCATGATGCTGCGATTTTTGATGTCCTGCAGCCGAAGATTTCGAGCAACCATCATCGCAGGACGTTGGCCCTCGCGCAGCTCCAGTAACGGCAGGCTGGCAACCGCGTCCCCGGCCGAAGCGCCCGGTTCAAGAGTCCCGTCCTCGTTGTAGCGCGCATGACAGGTTGCATGTTCGTGGACACTGACTTCATAACTGCCCTGGCCCAGTCGATTCAGATGAGGCTCCAGTTCCAGACCGGCGCCGGTTTCCCGGGCGACGATAACGCCGACCGAATCACCGATATGGCCGGATTTGAGACTGTGTACGGTGATTGCGATCTCTTCGGCGGCCAGCCAGCCGGCGGGAATAAACAGCAGGGTAAAGAATAATGTGAGTTTTTTCATGGTGCACCACCTTGACGCGCGAGGCGTCCTGTTGTGTCGATGATGCAACCCTCACAGGTAGTGGCAACAAATATTGTTATAACGGCGTTTACTTCTTCAAGTGTGACGCGCCCGCCACGCATGTCAAGCTGTGATGCCCTTTACAGCAGGATCGGTTAATCAACAGGTTTTATGAGATGAGTACAGTGAAATTATATAAGCCGGGTTTATCCGGCAGGGACGCGAGCAAAAAAAAGCGGGCCGAAATCGGCCCGCAAAGCACACTCAATGGGGAGAGAGCATGAACAAGAAAGCGATTAGCCTCTGTGGTGGCGATAACGATGGCGCATTGACTGAAACTCCGCTTGTTGTTGCGGCGTCATCTGACGGTAGATTTTTTGCATCATGTCTGCTCGCTGGCGTGTCATGTCCGCGGCCAGAGCGGATTGTTGTTCAATCAGTTGTTTAACCTGTGCGGCATCATAATCATCACGGCTGGCGGCGCGGTACAGCTTCTGGCGAATGTCCTGCAGCGCCCGGCGTTTGTTCAGCAGCTCGCCGCGTTGCCCGGCAACAATATGCTTGATCTGTTCGCGCTGGCCCGGCTTCAGATCCAGCGTCTGCATTAACCGGTGCATGGGCTTTTCGCTGCGCCCGGGCGAATTGTAGGCGGCCTGTTTGGCGCTTTTGTCACATACCTCACTATCGGCGGACAGGGCCAGTGTCGTGCCGCCGACCAGCAGGCTGATGGCGATCACCGTGTTGACTGCAAAAGGTTTCATTTTCATGGCCGGTTCCTCGTGGTTAATCCTTATCTGGACTGCTGTTGTGCCGTCATCCGATGTGCAGAGTATGGACAGGTTGACTGCAAGCTTGGGTCACGGGGGTGTAAAGGTGTGTAAAGGCCGGTAAATCCCGCACCTTGCGGCCGGCTCTGTGGCAACATAACGCCTGGTATGAATAACGGAATGACGGCACACATGAACCGGGTTCTGCTGATCGATGATGATACCGAGTTGACCGAGATGCTAAGCGACTACCTGAGCGCCGAGGATTTCACGGTGCAGGCCGTCTACGACGGTGAAACCGGGGTCGAGGCGGCGCTGACGGGGCAGCACGATGTGGTGGTGCTGGACGTCATGTTGCCCCGCCTCAGTGGCGTCGAGGCCCTGCGCCGGATTCGCCAGCAATCGCGAGTGCCGGTGCTGATGCTGACCGCCAAGGGCGACGATGTGGATCGCATCGTCGGCCTGGAGCTGGGAGCCGACGATTATCTGCCCAAACCCTGCAATCCGCGCGAGCTGGTGGCCCGGCTGCGGGCCATCCTGCGGCGTGCCGCCGCCCCGGGGGCGGCCAGCGGTGTTGAGGATCGGGTGGTGGGACGCATCAGTCTGCAACCGGGCCGAAGGGTGGCCTGCTGGGACGGGCAGCGGCTCGATCTGACCAGTACCGAATTCAATATCCTCGAAACGCTCATGCGCCATGCCGGCCAGGTGGTGAGCAAGGCGGACCTGTCCAACGAGGCGCTCGGGCGCGAGCTGGAGCGCTACGACCGCGGGCTGGATATGCATGTCAGTAACCTGCGGCGCAAGCTGGGCACGCTGGCCGACGGTCGCTCTCCGATCCAGACGGTGCGGGGTGTGGGCTACCAACTGTTGCAGGATGAGTGATGGGGCGCCTGTTCTGGAAAATCTTTCTGGGTTTCTGGCTGACGCTGGTGTTGATCGCCATCGGCGTCGGGCTGGCTGTGCATATTTACAATCAAAACCGGATCGAGGCGATCACCGACCTGGCGGCGGGGCCGCGGGCCAGTTTCGTGGTCAATGCCACGGCACTGGCGCTGGCCCAGGGCGGACCGGAGTCGGTGGAATCCCTGTTTCGCAGCTGGCCCGGCGAACGCCTGCCGCTGGTGCTGATCGTCGATGAACAGGGCCGGGATATTTTTGATCGCCCGGTGCCCAGTGTGGCGCTGGAGCGGGCCCGCGAGCAATTGCGTGGCGCGCAGATGCTCTCCGGCGTACGCCGGGTGCTGGGCCATAACGGCCATGAATATGTCATTTTTATTCCCCGTCCCGGCCCCGAAGGATTGCCTCAGACCCCGTCGCGTCAGATGTCGCTGGGCTTTCAGCTGGTGGCGGCGTTGATCGCCAGTCTGCTGTTCAGTGCGATTCTGGCCTGGTACCTGACCCGTCCGGTCCGTCACCTGCAGTCGGCCGCCCATCGGCTGGCCCGCGGGGAGCTGGCGACCCGGGTGATGCCGGATATTGGCCGACGGCGTGACGAGATTGCCGATCTGGGGCGCGATTTTGACCATATGGCGGCCCATCTTCAGGCACTGGTGTCGGCCCAGCAGCGGCTGTTGCACGATGTTTCGCATGAGCTGCGTTCGCCGCTGGCCCGCCTGCAGGTGGCGGCCGGGCTGGGCCGCCAGCAGCCGGAGCGGCTGGCTGGCATGCTGGAGCGGATTGAGCGGGAGACCGGCCGGCTGGACGAACTGGTCGGGGAATTGCTGACTCTCTCCCGGCTTGAGGCGCATGTGGACCAGGAGCGGGACGAGCCGCTGGATCTGCCCACATTGCTTGAGGAGGTGGTGGAGGATGCCCGCTTCGAGGCCGGGGCGGCCGGACGCGGGGTCGCCCTGTCACTGGCTGGCGAGGCGCAGATCCAGGGCAAGCCGGAGCTGTTGCGCCGGGCGTTTGACAATGTCATTCGCAATGCCGTGCGTTATACCGCCCCGCAAACCGACGTTGCTGTCAATGCCGGAACCCGGGCGGACCGGTTTGTGATTCAGGTCTGTGATCAGGGACCGGGCGTGTCGCCAGCGGCGCTGGAGCAGATTTTCGAACCCTTTGTGCGGGCCGACGGTGATGCCACCGGCGGTCGTGAGGGGTATGGACTGGGGTTGGCGATCGCCAAACGGGCGGTGATGGCTCACGGCGGTACCGTGGAGGCGAAGAATCGTGAGGGGGGCGGCCTGTGTATCGAGCTCACTTTGCCGCTGCAGAATAAGGCGGGCAAGGGGAAACGGCCGACGCAGTGAGGCACTTCGGCCACACTGCGTCGCGGCGTTTGATTTACATGCCTTCCATTTCCAGGTCAGTTTCCACGGCCTTGAGACCGGCCACGGCACATTTTTCATCGATCTCGCCGGAGGGGGCGCCGCTGACGCCGATGCCGCCCATGATGCTCCCGCCGACGTTGATCGGGATCCCGCCGGCACTGATCACCAGGCCGTCAATCTTGGGCACCGAATAAGCGCCTTCGAAACGACCTTCCATCTGGGACAGCGGGCTGTTGAAGGCCATCGCTGTGTGCGCTTTTTGCTTGCTGATGGGAATGGTGATGTCCATGGCCAGATCATCGCGCAGCACGGCCTGGATGTGGCCGCCGCGATCCACCACGGTGACGGCGATCTGCACCCCTTCCTTGCGGCACTGTTCGATGGCCGCCTCGGCGATCTTCTGCGCGGTGTGCATCTTCAGGCGCTTGATGTCGATAGTCATGCTTTCGGCCTGTACCGCGGCCGGGGTCAGCAGGGACAGCCCCAGAAGGATGGCAAACAGGGGTTTGATATTCAGTTTCATGGAAGAGCTCCTCGTCGCTTTATTGATTGTGAGTGAGAGATTATTAACGCGTACGTAATACTGTAGACCATCGAGCGCAAAAAAAGTGCGCCCCGGTTCGGGTTAATCACCGGCGTGTGATTGTGCCTTTATTGATCAGGCGCCTTGATCAAATCTCGGAGAAAATCGAGGTAGGCCGATTCGTCCCAGGGGCGCCCGCCGATGGCCTGATACTGCACCTGGCCCTGCGCGTCCACCAGGTAGGTGGCGGGCAGGCCGCGCGGTTCCCAGCCCTCGGTCTGTTGACCGTCGCGATCCATCAGCGGGCGAATCGTCGGGGCGTGGGCGGCGAGAAAGCTGAAGACCGTGTCCTCGTCCTCGGCGGTGTTGACCAGGGCGATCTTCAAGCCGTCGTCCCGCAGTTGGTTCCACATGCGCTGGATGGCGGGCATCTCCTTGCGACAGGGAACGCACCAGCTGGCCCAGAAGTGGACGAAGACCACCGATCCCCGTTGTGCCTCGAGCGAATACGGCTCGCCGTCCAGATCATGCAAGGTCAGAGAGGGGGCGGGGTAAGGATCGAGTTTGATGATCCCTTTGGGCAAACCGGATTCCGCTGCCGGGCTTGTTACTGTCCATAACAGGGCCGACAGCACTACCAGGGCGCGGATCAGGGGTTGTCGGCGCATCGGAGATTCTCCAGTTTGACTTTAATCGGCGTCCCCTCGCGTTGCTCACCGGTATCAAAACGGGCGCTGAGAGTGAACGGCTGAGCCTCGCGCGGCAAAATGAGGTTACCGCCTTCACGTTCGTCGGGTAGAAAATCCAGTTGTTCCGGCAGCAGGGTCCAGCGGAAGGTCGATTGATGGGCCAGCGGAATATCCATCTTCTGCCAGCGTGCTTTCCAGTGCTGGCGATCGCGGCGCACCAGGGGGCCATCCGCATTGGTGAATCGCCAGTGATCGAGATCCAGCCAGATGATGTCGCGGCTTTTATTCTCAATAAACACGGTGATAAAGCACTGTTCGCGCAAGATACCGATCATCGTATCGGAAAAGCCCCGGCCTTCGTAAAAGGCGGCGATCTGTTGCGGTGTGCGGGACGTGAGATCCACCACCAGCTGATCGGATTTATAATCCGGTTCGGCCTGGATCGCTAACGACAGTAAGAGTAACAGCAACAGGAGACCGAATCTGGCAGTCCTGCCGGCATTGAGTTCGAACCTGTATGAATCCATCGAATATGAACCACACGTTGTGCATCATTTGCGGACCATAGCATGGTACTGATTATCCGGTACAGAAGACAGGCCGCTTTCAGTGACGGGCCAGAAACTCCTGCAATCCGCGTGTGTAGGTGAGGTAATTATTTAGCTGGGCATCATTATGCCCACCGTTGAGGGCCAGCCACTGCCGGGGTGACGGGGCGAGCCTGTACAGTTCACGTCCCTGTTCGTAGGGAGCAATCTCATCTTCTCTGGCGTGCACGATCAGCACCGGACAATCCAGGTTGGCGATGCGCTGACGGTTATCAAACTGATATCGGCTTAACCAGCGCACGGGTAACCAGCCGTAATGGACCGCGGCCATGTCGGGAATCGAGGTAAAGGCCGATTCGATGATCAGGGCGCGAGGAGTGTGTTGCTCGGCCAGGTACAGCGCCACGGCGGCACCCAGCGAGCGGCCGCTGAGGACAATCTCCCCGGGCGATAACTGGCGCTCTTCGCGCAGATAGCGCCAGGCCGCTTCGGCGTCGGCATACAGGCCCGCCTCCGAGGGTTTGCCTCCGCTTTGCCCGTAACCGCGATAATCGATGATCAGGCTGCGGTAGCCAAGCTCGTGGAACAGGCGCAGCGTCTGCAGCCGGTGACTGATATTGCCAGCATTGCCGTGGAAAAACAGGATCGTCCCGCGCGGTTGGGGATGGCCCACCCACCAGCCGTGCAGACGCACGCCATCATCGGTTTGCAGTTGAACTGCCTCGTAGGCCAGATCGATATCCGCCGGCGTATGTGCCAGCTCACGCGAGGGCAGGTCGGGCAAAAACAACAGGTGTGGCTGGTAGAAATAGACCGCGACCACCAGCAGCAGATAGCCGCCGGCCAGGGCCAGCAGCCACGTGCTCATGGTGCGCCACATGTCGAACCCGGGGCCGGGGGGACGTTACGCCGGGCTTGACAGGTCACCGGATTCCGGTATCCGGCTGTGCGGAATCATGTGCGGCGGTGTGCCGGGCCTGACGCCGGCCAAAGCCGGGCAGCCAGGATTGAACCCGGGCCAGGCCTTTTTCGCAACGATCGACCAGTCCCAGACGCCGGTGCAAAAAGCGGCGGGTCTTGCTCTGGCCGGCGGAACTGTCGCCCATCCAGTAGAGGAAGGTTTGCAAATAGAGCCCGGTCAGGCCCACTTCCTCGATAATCCGCCGCAGGTGGGTGCTGTCCTGCAGGGCGGCCTCGCGGATCCACTGCACGGTGCGGCTGACGCGCAACAGTCCCTGCAGTTGCAGATGCACATGCCCGGGCTCCAGTTTGTACAGCAACATATCGCGGGAGACGGTCTTGTATTCGGCCAGCGTGTCGAGCCAGCGCATGATCAACAGGTGCAGGCGTTCGTGTAACGTGAGTTCGCTGTAGCCCGGTGCCTGGGCCGCCTTTAGCATGGCCCGATCGGCGCGGTCATACCAGGCCTCGACCAGATCATCTTTCTGGGCAAAGTGGCGATGGATCTCGTGCAGGGAAATATCCAGTTCCCTGGCCACTTCATGTAAGTGGAGTTTTTCCCAGGAACCTTCATTGGCCAGACGCATGGCGGTATCGAGCAGGTGATCGGCGTCGACAACTTGTTTGGTCATTGGTGTGACTCCGTGAAAACCTGTTTCAAGCATAGCCAACAAAGGGGCTGGCTTTCAAAGGCGAACAGCGTGAATGACGAAACCCCGCCGGGGGGCGGGGATGACTGACAGTCTGGTCAGTGAATGTGGCGGGATTGACGGGCGGATTTACTGGGGTACGACATTGGTTGCCTGGGGGCCTTTGGGACCGTCCTCAACATCAAAGCTGACACTTTGACCTTCGGCCAGAGTCTTGAAGCCGCTGCCCTGAATAGCCCGAAAATGAACGAAGACATCGCCTTCGCCGTTATCCTGGGCGATGAAGCCATAGCCCTTGCGATCATTGAACCACTTTACTTTACCTGTAGCCATTACAAATACCCTTCAAAAACGGAATCGGAGTTGGCTGCAGGTCATTCAGGCGGAACTATTTGGGGCGTTCTGGGACCGACCAAAATACACCGCTGCGTTCTCTGCAGCTGATTTGAATGTACGACACTTTCCCTGCAAGTGCCACTGCGAGCAGCAGAAATATTCGATTTAACCGGCAGTAGGGGCGGATTCTGTGGTACACTGTTTATATAGTTTGTCTGACTTCCCTCCGATTTCCGATATTTTCGACCCGGCGGGAGCAGGATTCGGCGCCACCAGCTGGCGACGTCGATCTCAAACCCGCCGTGGCATGACCTCTTCGGGCCATTCCCCGCATACGTAATCTCGACCCTGTCACACTTCTCTATTCTGCCAGGCTCGATTTTTGGCATAGATCTTTAATTTATAAGGCGAATTCCATGTCTTTTTCCAATCTCGGCCTCAATGCCGAGCTGTTGTCTGCTATTGCGGATCAGGGCTATAGCGCTCCGACCGACATTCAAACCCGTGCGATTCCGACGATCCTGGCCGGCCACGACATTCTTGCCGGCGCCCAGACCGGTACCGGCAAAACGGCGGCCTTTACTCTGCCCCTGTTGCAACGCCTGAGCGCGGCCAAACCGGCCTCCCGACACATCCGTGTGCTGATGGTGGCCCCGACCCGTGAACTGGCCCAGCAGGTGGCCGACAGCGTGCGGACCTATGGCCGGCATCTGCCACTGCGCAGTGCGGTGGTTTACGGTGGCATGCCCATTGGTAAACAGATCAAGCAATTGAAAGAGGGCGTGGATCTGCTGATCGCCACGCCCGGGCGTTTGCTGGATCTGGTCGATCGTCGTTCCGTGGACCTCTCCCACGTGGAGTCAGTGGTACTCGATGAGGCCGATCGTATGCTGGATATGGGCTTTTTGCCCGCAATCGAGCAGATTTTCAAGCTGATCCCGGCCGAACGTCAGACCCTGTTACTGTCAGCCACGTTCTCCGACGCGATCAAGAAAATGTCCGCCCGTTTTCTCAATAAGCCGGAATATATCCAGGTGGCCGAAGCCAACAGTGCCGCACTGAATATCGACCAGTCTTTCTATTGGGTGGACAGCCCGCGCAAACGCGAACTGCTCTCGCATATGATCGACGGCGGTGACTGGCAGCAGCTGCTGGTCTTCACCCGCACCAAGCGCGGCGCGGATCGGCTGGCCAAGCAACTGCAGGCCGATGGCGTGACCGCCACAGCGATCCATGGCGACAAGACCCAGAATGCCCGTACCCGGGCGTTGCGTGATTTCAAACATAACAAGGTGACCGCACTGATTGCCACCGATGTGGCGGCACGGGGCCTGGATATCGACCATCTGCCGCTGGTGATTAATTTCGAGTTACCCGATAACCCGGAAGATTACCTGCATCGCATCGGGCGTACCGGTCGCGGTGGCAAATCGGGGACGGCCATCTCCCTGGTTGGCTCCGACGAGCGTGGACGAGTCTCCTCCATCCAGCGCCTGCTCAAGACCAAGATTCCGGGCAAGACCATGACCGGTTTTGAACCGGCCGGTGGCGTGCGCGAAATTCGCGATGAGGCACGCCCGCGCGGCAAACAGCCGATGGGCGCCAAACGGGGTGCTCCGGCCCAGCCGAATCGTAACAAGCGTCGTTCCAGTGGCAGGGCGCAGAACCGTTACACCTGAGCGGGAGGGATTATGAAAACCCTATTCGTCACCAATTTAACCCCCGACACGCAGGAAGGCGATGTACAACAGCTGTTTGGCGAGTTTGGCACCGTCAGGGGGGTTAAAATAGCCATGGATGTGTTCAGCGGCAATTGCCGCGGACACGCCACGGTGGATATGGAAGGCCACGAGGCCCGGGCCGCCATGGCCGGGTTGAACGGGCGTGATTACAAGGGCAATTCACTGCGAGTCAGTGAAGAGCGTAAACGCTTTAATAAAGGCAAGGGGCGCGGTCGCCGTTAGGCGCCGGTGCTCATCAGGCCGTGATAATGCGGTCTGCGAACCACGGAGGTGAAGCATATGGATACAATGAATACAGTCGATCTGTCGGCGGGCCGTTATCTGGTCAAGGCCGTGGAGAAAACCGCCGCGCCGGATGGTTGTGACGGTAATAACTGGTATCGCTATGTGCTGGAGCGCAATGGCTCCACGCTGGTTGGACAAAGACAGGGTACATTGAACCAGGTAACCCGTTACGCCGAGGAACTGGCCGATGATGTCAATTCCCGCAGTGGCGGCAAAGGTCCTTCACAGTGGTCCTCACGTAACAAGAAATAATCCTGCTCTGATATTTCCCCTGAGCGGGCAAACAGTCGGCGCGCAGTACCACACTGCGCGCCTGTCTGTTTAATCCAGTCTGAATCCCACCTTCAGCTTGACCTGATAATGTCCAATCTTGCCCTCCACGATATGGCCACGGGTTTCCACAACTTCAAACCAGTCCAGGTTATGCAGGCTTGTGCCGGCCTTGGCGATCGCTGTTTCTATGGCATCGTCACTGCTCTTGCTGGATGAGCCGACCAGTTCGATGATTTTGTAAACATTATCCGACATTGACATCTCCTGTGATACTTGTCCTGTAAGGAACATAGCAGTAGTGTTGTTAGAATAAAACCAATGATCTAACAGGTTGTACCATGAAATTACTGGTGGCCATTGGCGGTAACGCGCTGGTCAGCCCGGAACATGAAGGCGGCGGACAGATCGACCAGGCGAAAATCGAGGCGGTCGCCGCAAGTCTGGTTGCGCTGGAGGAAGAACATTCAGTGATTATCACGCATGGCAACGGACCGCAGGTGGGCTGGCTGGCCATGCAGGAGATCGAGGCCAACATGTCGCTGGATTTGCTCGATGCCCAGAGCGAAGGGGTGATCGGCTATCGTCTGGCGCAGGCTATGGACAATTGTCGCCAGAGCGAGCGCAGTCTCAGCTTGTTGACCCGGGTGGTGGTGGATGCCGATGACCCGGCGTTCAGCCATCCTGTCAAACCGGTCGGCCCGGTGCTGGATGAGTCGCGCGCTCAGCGGCTGGCCAGTCAGCAGGGCTGGCAATTCGCCGAGGTAGCCGGCGGCCGGCGCCGGGTAGTGGCCTCCCCGCAACCGGTCCGGGTTGTGGAAAGTGCCGCGATCAGTCAATTGATGGGCGCAGGGTACAGTGTGATTTGCGCCGGCGGCGGGGGAATTCCGGTTTTGGAACAGCAGGGGCAATATCGGGGCATTAGTGCCGTGATCGACAAGGATTATACCAGTGCCTTGCTGGCCAGCGAATTACAACTGGATGCCCTGTTGTTGCTAACCAACGTCGAGGCGTTGTATGACAACTGGGACCAGCCTGCTGCACGAGCAGTGCGCCTCGCTGATTGCGACAGTCTGCGGGAGCTGGGGTTCCAGGAAGGGTCCATGGGGCCGAAGGTGGAAGCCGCCTGTCGCTTCGTTCGCGCTGGTGGCGCTTTCGCCGGTATTGGTCGCCTGACCGAGGCTCAGGCCATTCTCGAAGAGCGACGAGGCACCCGAATTGTTGCTGATAATGTGGCTATAAAATGGTGGTGACTTTTTATCAAAGTAGACAGGCGGATCTGTTTGACGCCAGAACCTGCCCAACGGCGACACGCAATCGGCCCAACTGATTTTTTTGACACAATAGACTAGGCTTGGTTTATCAGCGACCTGTAACGGGTAAAAATGATGACCGATTTGACTGTTGAAGAACTGACTCCGCAGCAAGCCTGGCAATTGTTGCAGGATGAACCCAGGGCGTTGCTGGTGGATGTACGTTCCCATATGGAGTTTCTGTTTATTGGGCATCCGGTGGGAGCGATTAATGTGCCCTGGATCGATGAACCGGACTGGAATATCAATCCTGATTTTGTTCGTGAGTTGCGTCAATTGATGCTGGGCGGCTTGCCGCATCTGGATTCGGGTAGCCAGGCCGTGCCGGTCGTGCTGGTCTGTCGCAGCGGGCGGCGTTCGCGCGAGGCCGGGGAGTTGCTTTTGCGGGAAGGGTTTGCGCAGGTCTATAACGTCAGTGACGGGTTTGAAGGCGAACTGGATGAACAACATCATCGCAGTACCCTTGGTGGCTGGCGTTATGCCGGTCTGCCCTGGGAGCAATGTTGATTCCGCTACGGTGCCTTGTCGCAGTTTAAAGTCGGAAGAGAAGCTGCCGATGTCGGGTCACTTGCCGGGGACGAAATCCAGGTTGCCTGATCAGTTTCGCGCGATGGAAAGTACCGGGAAGTCACCAGTGTGATTCACTCGTAGTCTTGCCCCGGCGGCCGACAAATCTGTTTTGGATGTGTAAGATAGGCAGCATGAGTCGAACCGTTGTTTATTCCATTGTCGAATCAGCCGGGCACCCTGATTTCTCCGATCTTTACCAGGAGCGGGGGTGGGAAGAGGTGCGCCTGAGCTCCATGCGCAAGGCCATCAGTCAGCTGCGTAAACAGCCTCCGGATATGGTGGTGGCCGAATTTTTCTATGGCTATGGTAATAATTACGCCGGGATCAATATCAGCAATCTCGATGTGTTTTTACACAGTCTGCTGAAGTATGCGCCCCAGGCCCGGGTGATCGTGATGGTGGAGAAAGCCGAACGGCCCTATGTGGACAAGCTGGCTGAACTGTTCGAGCTGGCGGCGATTCTGGTCCAGCCGGTCAGTGAGGCACAAATGCGGGAGACGTTGGATAAACTGGCGATATAAGGCACGCTGTTGTAGTGGCACTTCGACATAGTGCTTCGGGCTTTGGCAGGTGCGTTACTGATAACATCCAATCCATCCGGTAATGACTTTCAGTGGCAATGATGTTTTTGAAGGCGAGCCTCTCACCCACCGACGAGAGTTACCCAGGTGCTAGCCTGCCAGCATATCGTCTCTTTGGCGATACCAGCCGGTGATGCTGTAGCGCTCGCGACTGGCAGGCAGCACTTCGTGATAGAAACGCTCGCTTAAAAAGCTGACCAGGCGGCCGGCATAGGGGTAGATATCGCGGTACTTGTCCGGATTATCGTTATCCAGATAGAGCCGCAGGGCGCCACCGTCACTGATCCGCCAGTCCGGATTCAGGTACAGGATACAGCTGACCCGCCGGGTGCCCATACCGCGAAACTGATCTTTGTGCCGCCGATAGCGTGTACCGGGTGGATAGATCGCCATATGCCCTTCGAAGTTGAATAGCCCGAGCCACAGATCCCGGTTGAGCCGCAGGCGCAACTTCTCCAGGGCCGACAGATAGATCGCCTGTGAGGGCGAACAACTGGCTTCTTCGAGCCACAGTACCTTGTCGTTACGAATCGTCGGTTGCAGTTCCCAGTTCTCCCCCCGGCCCACCCCGGCATGACGAAAACAGCCCCCTTGCCAGGCTTCGTGCATTTCGTTGCGCAGCTTATCAACCTCGCGTGTCGTCAGATAATGATCAGTAACCGCATAACCATGACTGGCCAGTTGTTCGGCAATCCGCGATTCGGTGGAGACAAAATTGGATAAATACTGAAGATTCATATGGTCTCTGCCAGCCGTGTTCGATACCGGTACAGTCCGATCGGGATCGCCTTTGGCCGGGCTGCGAGCACAGCACCGCCCAGAAAACAACGGCCACCAGACAGGGAAGTCACAAGGAGTTAGCCGCGTATTATTCGCGCGTAACTCATCACTGTCTACTGTTTTATGCGGCTTCAGGCCTGCGCCGACCCGGGGTGGCGAGTGGGATTAAAGCCTTCGCTTCCCTGGTCGATATGTTGAGCCATGACGCAGAAAACGCAAACCCGTTCCTGTGGCCAGTGCGCCAGCGGTGAAAGTCTCGGATTCAAATTCAGTTTTGCCTTTCAGCCAATCGTCGATGTCTCGCAGCGGCGGATTGTGTCTTACGAGGCCCTGGTCAGGGGACCGGAGGGTGAACCGGCACCCTGGGTGCTGGATCAGGTCAACAACAGCAACCGTTACCGTTTCGATCAGACCTGCCGTGTAAGAGCGGTCAAGCTGGCCAGTGAGCTGGGACTGAAAGTGAACCTGAATATCAATTTCTTTCCCAACGCGGTGTATCGACCGGAAGTCTGTATCCGAACCACCCTGGAGGCGGCGAAAACCTATAACTTCCCGACGGAGCGGATCGTCTTCGAAATTACGGAGGGGGAGCAGGTCGAGGATCACCGGCATTTGATCGATATCGTCAACGAATATCATCGGTTGGGTTTCAGTATGGCGATCGACGACTTCGGGGCCGGTTATTCCGGGCTGAACCTGCTGGCCGAATACCAGCCCGATATCATCAAGCTGGATCGTCAGCTCATCATGGATATCCACCGGGATCCGCCCAGGCAGGCCATTG
Organism: uncultured Thiohalophilus sp.; assembly: GCA_964405505.1. GTDB lineage: Bacteria > Pseudomonadota > Gammaproteobacteria > UBA6429 > Thiohalophilaceae > Thiohalophilus. The sequence goes on along the minus strand of CAYOOC010000007.1, from coordinate 40,658 downwards.
TCGAGGGCATCGTGCATACCTGCGGCAAGCTGGGGATTGATCTGGTTGCTGAAGGGGTGGAAGAGATAGAGGAGATCCGCTGGCTAAGCAATGCCGGTATCCGCTTGTTCCAGGGCTTCTGGTTTGCCCGCCCCGCTTTTCGCGAACTGGTGGCCATCGAGCCGGCGAAGTTCGATCAGATCTAGTGCCATTTCAATATGCCTTTCAGCTCGCCTTGTTATGCGCGGAGTGATCCCTTGCCAGCAGCATGTAAACGGCGGGCAGGATGAACAACGTAAACAGGGTCCCGATCCCCAGCCCGGCGGCCACGGTCATGCCAATGTGACTGCGACTGACCGCGCCCGGGCCGGTGGCGATCAGCAGGGGCACCATGGCGACGATCAGCGCGATGGAGGTCATAATGATGGGACGCAGGCGGATGGTGGCGGCCTGTTCCACGGCCTGACGCCGGCTCAGGCCCTTTTCGATCTGCAGCTTGTTGGCGAACTCGACGATCAGGATCCCGTTTTTGGCCACCACGCCGATGAGCGTGATCAACCCGACCCAGGTATAAATATTCATCGAAGCATCGGCGACGCCGAGCATGATGAACATCAGCGCGCCAGCGGTGGAGACGGGCACGGAGACCAGGATGATGAGCGGATCACGCCAGCTTTCGAACTGGGCGGCCAGTACCAGGTAGATCACCAGCAGGGCCAGGAAGAAGGTTAGCATCAGGCTGCCGCCTTCGGCGGCATACTGGCGCGATTCGCCAAGATAGTCGTAATCAAAGCCCTGGGGCAGTAACTCACTGGCCTGGGATTCCAGGTAGTCGAGGGCCTGGCCCATGGTGACGCCCGGCGCCAGGTTGCCCTGGATGACCAGTGAATTGAGCTGCTGGAACTGGGTGCGGCTCGAGGGCTCGACCGTGCGCTCGAGGCTGGCGATACTCGACAGAGGAACCTGCTCACCGCTGGCGGTAGACAGGTAATAATCCTTCAACATATCGGTATCCAGCCGGAATTCCCGTTCCACCTGCGGGATAACCCGATAACTGCGACCCTCCATGCTGAAACGGTTGACGTAACCGCCGCCCAGCAGGGTGCCGAGATTGCGGCCGATATCGCGCATGCTGATCCCCAGGTCGGCGGCGCGGTCGCGATCGATCTGTACGCTGACCGTGGGCCGATCCAGCTCGATGGACTTCATGAGAAACAGGAAATTGCCGCTTTGCATGCCCCGGCCGATGATCTGGTTCGCCAGATTGACCATCTCTTCATAACTCCGATCGGAAGTCAGCACAAACTGGACCGGCAGGCCGCGACTGGCGCCGGGGATACTGGGCCGGGGAAAGACCCCGATCTGATAGCCCGCGACCTGGTTCAGTTGCGCATTGAGTTGCGGTTTGATTTGCATTTGCGAGCGCTCACGCTGATCCTGCGGTGCCATCTTGAAGCCACCGAACACCGTGTCCTGCGTGCGACCGAGAATAAAGAAGCTGTCGGTGTATTCGGGGAAAGTTTCGAAGATCCCCTGGATCTGGTTCGAATAGGCCTTGTGATAATCCAGCGTGGCGGTACGCGGGCCGGTGCCGTTGAAAAACAGGATGCTCTGATCCTCGGTTGGCGCCAGCTCCTGTTTACTTTCGATAAACATGAAAATGTTGGACGCAAAAATGACCGCGCCGACCAGGATGGAAACCCACAGCGTATCCAGCGAACTGTTCAACAGCCGATGATAGTGATGGGAGAGCCAGTTGAAGAATCTCTCCACCTGTTGTTCGAACTTGCCCTCACTGCCGTGGGGTTTGAGAACCGCGGCCGATAACACCGGTGAGAGGGTCAGGGCGATGATCCCGGAGATTAACACCGCGCCGCTGAGGGTAAAGGCGAACTCACTGAACAGTGTGCCGGTCAGTCCCGTTTGGAAACCGATCGGCGCATACACCGCCAGCAAGGTGGTGGTCATGGCGATGATTGGCACGGCCAGTTCCCGGGCGCCCTTGAGTGCGGCGTCGAACTTTTTCTCGCCCTCCTCGATGTGGCGGTGAATGTTTTCCACCACGATGATGGCATCATCCACTACCAGGCCGATGGCCAGTACCATCGACAGCAGGGTCAGCAGGTTCAGTGAATAGCCCAGCGCCAGCATGACAAAGGCGGCGCCGATCAGGGACAGGGGTACGGCCACCGCGGGAATGATCGCAGCGCGGAACGAGCCCAGCGTCAGGTAGATGACCACCAGTACGATCAGCACGGCCTCGGCGATGGTCTTGTAGACCTCCTTGATGGAGTTTTTGATGAACTGGCTGGCGTCATAGGGGATCTTGACCTGGATCCCTTCGGGCAACTGCTGGCGCAGTTGCGGGATCAGGTTATTGACCCGATCGGCGACATCGATCGGGTTGGCGCCGGGAGCCGGCTCCACGGCGATGAAAGCGGCCGGAATCCCCTTGTACCAGGCAGTCGAATCGTAATTCTCCGCCCCCAGTTCGGTGCGAGCGATGTCCTGCAGGCGTACCAGTGTCCCATTTTCACTACGCACCACCAGCTGGCGAAAATCCTCGGGTTCGCTGACATCGGTGGTGGCAGTCAGGTTCATGGCCACGTACTTGCCCTTGGTGGAGCCGATCCCGGCCAGGTAGTTGTTGGCACGCAGCACTTCGGCAACCTGTTCGGCACTGACGCCCTGGGCGGCCATGCGATCGGGGTCCAGCCAGATGCGCATGGCGAACTGTTCGCCGAACAGGCGCGCCTTGGCGACCCCGGCCAGTGCCTGGATCTGCGGCTGGGTGACCCGCAACACGTAATCGGTGATATGCGAGCGGGGCAGCGTATCGCTGAAGAAGGCGACATACATCAGCGCCGTGGAATCCCCGGTACTCGAATCGATGACCGGATCCTCCACGTCGGCCGGCAGCACATTGCGCTTGCTGGCCACCTTGGCCTGGATTTCCGACACCGCCGCATTGGGGTCGTAGTCCAGCTCCATATAGACTTCGATGGTCGACTGTCCCTGGGCACTGGTCGAAGTGATGTAGTCGATGCCGTTGGCTTCAGCCACGGCCTGTTGCAGGGGAGTGGTGACAAAACCTTTGACCAGCTCGGAACTGGCGCCGGGATAGACCGTGGTAATGGTCACCACGGTATTTTTCATTTCCGGATACTGACGTACTTCCAGGATGCCAAGCGAGCGTAATCCGATCAGTAGAATTAGCAGGCTGACGACCGTCGCCAGAACCGGACGGTGAATAAAAATATCGGTGAACTTCATTCGGTGTCGACCCTGTCGTCGTCCAGTTCTACGCTGTTGTCGATCTTGACTTTCACGCCATCACGCAATTTAACCAGGCCGGCACGGACGATTTTTTGTCCAACTTCAATGTCACCTGCAATGGCAACATCGCCTTCGCGTGTCTCGCCGGTTTCGATTTGCTGGCGTTTGACGATGGTCTCACCCTGGTCATTTTCATCAATTAGATAGATGAAATCGCCATAGGTGTTGTAACTGATCGCGGTGCGGGGAACCGTGAGGACGGTTTTCTCTTCCGGTGCCAGGGTTTTGACCTTGGCAAACATCCCCGGTTGCAGCCGGCCTTCGGGGTTGGCCAGCGTGGCGCGCAGTTTAATGGTGCGGGTGCCGGAATCCACCCCCGAGTCAATGGCACTGATTTGGCCACTGAAAGATTCACCCGCAAAGGCGTCGACCTGTACGCGAATTTCCTGGTCGGTGCTCAGGCGTGGCAGATAACGCTCCGGCAGGGTGTAATCCACGTAAATCGGATCCAGCGCCTGCAACATGACGATAGGCTGGCCCGGTTCAAGATACTGGCCGAGGTTTACCTGACGAATACCCAGCCGCCCGCTGAACGGGGCGCGAATCGCCTTGCGTCGGAGGGTGGCCTCTTGCTGCTTGACCCGGGCGGTGGCGGCATCAAACGCGGCGCGGGCTTCGTCATATTCGGACCGGGACATCACCTTGCGGCGCAGCAGATCCTCGGCGCGCTTGAATTTGATTTCGGCCAGGCGACGCTCGGCGCGCAGTGCGTCCAGTGCCGCCTGGTCGACGGCGTCATCCAGCTGCAGTAGCACGTCACCCTGTTCGATATGACTGCCGGATTCAAACTGAATCTTGCTGATCTGTCCGGCCACCTCGGTGGTTACTGCTGTACCATTAATGGCGACCAGACTGCCGACGGAATCGAGCATCGGGCGCCAGCGCTGTTCACGGACTTCGGCAGAGGCAATGGTAGCCGGTGGCTGGGGCTGGGCCATCATGGCGGCCTGCTGGACGTTTTGCCAGTACTTGATACCGAAAATGGCGGTCAGGAACAGAATCAGGAACAGAACGGCCAGGATTAAACGTTTACGCATAATGACATTCCAGTGACATCCAGAGGAATCGGGCAAGCGCCCAGTATAAAACTCGACAGACGCACAATACTAATGGTGTGTGGACTGGATCGCAATTGTTGACCAAATCGTAACATCCTTACCCGCCGAGACACTTGCTACCCTCGTGCCTGGTATTTTGTGTTTCGACCGACGCAAAACAGCATTTTTTCAGGGTTTCCCCTGATACCGGAATGTGGGGCAACAACGCACAATAGTTGAGGGGGAGTCCGCCCGGCATATTGACGACTGTAGAAATAGTATGGGAATTACCGGCTTGATAAGCAACAACCCGCGACTTCGGCCGATCACCCGGTTATACCTTCTGATCCTGGTGGTCTGGTTCTTTTTCGTCGCAGTGTTGATCGGCTTTATTATCGATAGCGAGCTGAATAAAAACCGGCAAGCGTTTCAACGCAGTGGCGATGCCTTCTACGAACAGCTGGCCAGCAAAGTGGAAATTAACGAAGCGGTGATAGAGGGCTTCGCCAGCTTGCTGGCAAGCACTCCCCGGTATAAAAGGAAACAGGTGCGCAGTTATGCCCGGCGCATGATCAGGCGTTATCCGCATATTCACACTTTTGAGGTTGCCCGGTACGTCAAACGGGATGAATTATCCGGTTTTGTCGCGGATATGCGTCGAAATGTCCAGCCCGATTTTCGCATTGCCGGTTTTGATTTCAATGATCGCCGGCAGTGGTTGAACGTGACACGCGCCGATCATTATTATCCCGTGGTTTTTATGGAACCTATGCAAGCGCATAATCGTGCAATACTGGGGCTGGATCTGGGATCGGTCGACATGTTTCGTCAGGCTTTGAAACGGTCCGGTAAAAAAGGTTTGTCGATTGCTTCCCCGCCTTTTACCCTGCTCGAAGGACAGCGTGGCTTTTTGTTGCAGCGCGCGGTGGCCGGCAAGAGTGAAAAAGAACCACGCCAATATGCGATTCTGGTTCTCAAGAGCAAAGCGTTGCTACCGGCCGTGTTGCTGGAAGAGGAACAATTGACGGCACGTTTGTCCCATGCCACCCCGGGTAAGATCGCCGGGGATGAAGTACTGTATTACAAGCCCGGCCTGTTGGCGGAAAAACTGGAGAAGTGGTTGTTTCCCCGCCTGCAATACCAGCGGCAAATTGATAATCCCGGCCAGCCGTTTGTCCTGACCCTGGAGCGACAATTGCGCTTCAGTGATGTGAACCTGGTTCTGATTCTCGCCGTTCTGGTGGTGGCGGTAGCTTCCTTCTGGAGTGTGCTGGTGTTTGCCCGACTGCACCACCGCAATGAGATGGTACGGCTGCAATACGAGAACCGGCTTTATCATCTGGCCAATAATGATTCCTTAACCGGATTGGCCAATCGTAATTTTCTGCTGGATAGGTTACGCCTGGTACTGGCCCGGGCCAAGCGTAAAGGGACGCGTTTTGCGCTGGTGTTTCTGGATATGAACAATTTTAAAATGATCAATGATGAGTTTGGGCATGCCGCCGGAGATAATCTGCTACGCGACGTCGCGGCACGTTTTAAAACCTGCATGCGCGAGGAAGACACTGTTTGCCGTTATCAGGGAGATGAGTTTGTTGTTCTTCTTGAGGAAATCAATCACAGAGAAGAAACAGAACAGGTCCGGACCAAGTTGCTGGAATGTCTTCAGACGCCATTTCGAGTCAATGGCATTGAAGTTCAGGCCAGTGTCAGTATCGGGATTGCGGTGTTCCCGGATGATGGGGAGGAAGGTAAAACTCTGCTACATGTCGCTGATCAGAAAATGTACCGGGATAAGAATGGGGTTGAGTGAGCTAAAATGACAGGCAGCGTGATGCGCAGCCCGACCTGCGCCTTGTACATCTTTCAGGAGCCGCTATGTTAGTTAACGTGCTGTATTGCGGTTGATCGTGCCGACACGCGCATGACAGGAAAAGTCGGGTTCAGTTTTCAACCAGGTCATCCAGCTGGCCATCCATATGCATTTCGGTCAGTTCGGTGAAGCCGCCGATCCATTTACCGTCGATGGTGATTTGCGGCACGGAGCGGGCGTGCTCGGTGACCTCCAGCATTTCCTTGAGTTTGCCCCGATCCTGATCCACGCGTACCTCGTCAAAGGGAATACGCCATTTTGTCAGCAGGTTCTTGGTGTTATCGCATACCGGGCAGGTCCCGGTACTGTAAATCGTCACGCGCGCCATATTATTCAGATACCTCCAGGGGATCAGGTTGACGAACGATAGAGAATAAAACTCAAATCATCCGGATGACAGGGTTGATCGGGGTCCTTGCCGGCCATGCGCTGGTGAGCGAGCTCCACCAGTCGGGCGGCCGCGGCCGGCAGAGTACCTTTACGGATTATTGCGATAATTTCTTCATAATAGAGATTGTCGAACAGACCATCGCTGGCCAGCAAGAGGGTATCACGGGGTGCCAGGTTGATCAGCGAACCCATGGAGATATTCATATCATCGGCACCCACGACGTTGGAGATCAGGTGGCGCTCCGCGTGAGTGATGGCTTCTTCTTCATTCAGCAGCCCGGCTTCCACGGCATAGCCGACCGGGGAATGGGAAACCGTAAACAGTTTTTGTTTGCCGCGCTGGCCGGTGACCACAATCATCGAGTCACCGACATGATAGGGACGCAACTGATTATTGCGAATCTCGACCACGGCCAGTGTGGTGGCACTGCCGCTGCCGTTCTCGATGATCTGGTGATTGGCCCGATCAAATCCTTGCAGGATCGTTTCGCGCGGCGTGGCATCGGTACGTTGCAATGACCGGGACAGGGTTTGCACGGCGATCTCCGAGGCGGTGGCGCCAGCCGGTTGGCCGCCCAGACCGTCGGCGACGATCAGCACACAACTGCCGGAATCGAGCTCCACCAGTCCCATGCTGTCCTCGTTGACCGTCTCCTTGTTCGGTGCGCGATGGGTATAGAACACCACCTGCCCGCCGGATAAGGCCATAGTTTGTGGAGTATCGAAATCCTGCTTACTGAAAAGCTGTGACGCCGCCAGAGTGGCCTCCTTGGTTATGTCGGGACCAGGGTTCGGGTGTTCGAGAGTGTGATTGCGCTAACATGGCTCAGCTCCAGCGCATGGTTTCAAGATGCTGACGCAATTCCCCGGCCGTTTTGAATTTTTTCAGGATCAGGCTGCGTTTGAGGCCATTGATGATGTACTTGATTTCGGGCGGCTGACGCGCATAGTGTTTCTGGCCGCCGAGAGCTTCATAGAACACGTGGATCATGTCGACCGTATCCATGCGGATATGCTCGCGGGTCGGGGCGCCCAGGTGAAACAGATCCACCAGCTTGAGATCGAAACGCAGCCCGAAGCTCTGCACGATAATATTTTCAGAGTGCAGGTCGCCGTGATATTCCCCCATGGCATGGATGCATTCCATGCCCGAGGCAAGGGCATGCAGCAGGTGCACAGCTTCAAAGGGCGCCAGGCGTTTGCCCGGGTGGCGCTGGATAAACTGGCTGAGCAGGTCACCCTCGACATACTCCGAGATCAGCAGAGTGACCGGCTCGCCCTGGACGGTGATGCTGTCCTGGTGACTGTACTGGATGACGATCGGGCAGTGGCGCAGTTTATGCAGCTTGGTCGCGTAAAAGTGGGTGTTCTTGTCGCGCAGATTGCGTTGCGGGAAGAACAGCTTGGCGGTGCGCTCGATGCCGGTGGAAAGCTCCCGGATCAGGTAAACCTCGCCCTCCCAACCGGCGCCCAGTTGTCGAACGACCTCGTACTTGCGGGCCAGAACCCGACCGGGAGCCAGGTTGAAAGCGTCAATTTTCCGTGGTTTTTTTGCGGGCTTTGCGGCCATGCGAAGATAAGTCTCTGTTTTTATTTCCCGTTATCGGGTTTATATATTAAGGATTGTTAATAATCCACCCCTTTGAGGCGTATGGGCAGAAAATTTTTATCAGTATATTTATTCGAGAAATAGTTGGTCTATACTTTAGATTAAGCTTTGTCCGGCATGGGGGGGGAAGTGTCCGCAAGGCGGCGTTTTCCCGCAAAGCTGATAAAAATAGCAGTAAACAAGAACAGAGGTTGGAGGAAAATGGTGAACGGTACTGTAAAGTGGTTTAACAATTCCAAGGGTTACGGATTCATTCAGGCTGAAGAAGGGGGGGAGGACGTCTTCGTTCATTATTCCGCCATCAGCGCGGATGGCTACAAGACACTCAAGGAAGGCCAGACGGTCTCTTTTGACGCGGAGCGGGGGCCCAAGGGCCTGCATGCCACCAATGTGGTGCCTGCCTCCTGATGCCGACGCAACGCGCCGGCGCGCAAACCCGCGTCCGGATCAATGGCCGGCCGGTTGACGTACACCTGTCCAGGGCCGCGGAGCAGGCCCTGGCGCAGCGTCAACAGCCTTTACTGGCGGAAATGGAGCTCTATTTCAGTTGTCTTATCCGTTACAAGGTGCGGTTTCAGGAACCGGCGGACAGCAGCGGGATCAGGGTGAATGACAAGTTGCAACTGCGCTTTCGCCCGGTGATGACCGCCCGTTGTGGTAACGACTATACCGGTGACGAGCCTCCGTTGACTGATTTTCCCATCGAAAAACCGGCGGCGTTTACCCCGCACTGGTTGCAGATCGACTATCGTCGGGGACAGTGGCAAGGGGAGTTCGGTTACTAGGCCGATCATGTCTTACCGGCTGTCTTCGCAGTTAGTTTCGCTTGCCCTGCTATCAAGTTGCCTGTTGCCGGATTCCGTTCTGGCAAGAGACGTTACTCTGTTTCCGGAACAGCAGCTGTATCCGGTGAACCTGGCCGATCCGCGCCGTATTCAGTTTTCCGCCAAATCTCTCTATTTCGATCAAACCACGATCGAGCAGACCGGCGAACGCCGCTTTGATCTCAAGCTGGGCGGGCGGCTCGGATTGCTGCACCTGTCCGATACCGTGGGTGACAGCGAACTGGGCTGGCTGCTGAGTCTGGATGCCGGTTTTCATGGCCAGTTCGATGTGGATACCAGTCAGGATAACATCGGCTGGGACGGTCTTTACGCCCTGATGCTCTCCTACCGGCTGAACCGCCAGCTGGCATTTAAAATCGGGGCCTATCACATTTCCAGTCATGTCGGCGATGAGTATATAGAACGGACCGGGCGAACCCGCATCAACTACACGCGCGAGGAGTTACAGGTCGGGATGAACCTGTCCCTGGATGACCGCTGGCAATGGTATGTTGAAGCCGGTCACGCCTACGATCAACGCAATACCCGGTTGCAAGAGCCCTGGCGGGCGCAAACGGGGCTGCAATACCAGCCGGGCAATGGGCATGAGATGAGCTGGTATGCCGGACTGGATATCGGCGCCAGTGAGGAACGGGACTGGCAAAAAGACCTCAGTGTACAGCTGGGCTTGCAGATCCCGACACCCACACGCGTCTGGCGCATTGGTCTTGAAGCCTACGACGGCAAGGCCCAGCTTGGCGAGTTTTTCCAGGATGATGAGCGTTATATCGGCGTGGGTTTATGGCTTGATATCTGAGTCGTTCGGCGCCGAACGGCTCAGGGGCCTTGATGCGCATCAAAGCCGGTGAGAGGATGGTTCGTTCACAATCGGCCCTCCGGTTCCTCTCTGCTGTTCGGGCAGTGTGGAGTTTATTGCAACGCAGCGTGACAAGGAGTGCGCCATGTCATTGAATCTTGATGAGCATCATTCTGGACAGCGCCCCCGGTTTGCCCTGTGGCAACTGGGTTTTCGGCCGTTTTTCCTTCTGGCCGGATTATCGGCGGTTATCATGATGGCTTTCTGGTTGTTGATCTATTTCCAACATATCGATGCCCCTTACTTTGCCAACCCGGCTTTCTGGCACAGCCATGAACTGTTATTCGGTTATACCACAGCAGTTATTGCGGGATTTTTGCTGACGGCCGTACGTAACTGGACCGGGTTGCCGACCCTGACGGGCATACCCTTGATGTTGCTGGCCTTGCTATGGCTCGCCGGCCGGCTGGCCATCGCCTCGGCGGCAATGCTGCCGGCCTGGCTGGTACTGATGGTGGATGTGGCCTTTTTGCCGGTGCTGGCACTGGCGATTGTCGTGCCGTTATGGCGTAGCCGGCAAATGCCGAACCTGCTGATTTTTGTCAGCCTGCTGGGGCTGATGACGCTGGCCAACCTGCTGTCTCACCTGAATCACATGCAGATCGGGCCGTTGGCCGGATCGGGCATCCAGATGATGGTATTTCTGATCATGATCCTCATCGCCGTGATGGCCGGACGGGTCGTGCCGTTTTTCACTGAACGGGGTATCGGCGGGATCAAGCTGCAACAAAATCCCTGGCTGGAACGACTGGGCGTGCTCTCTTTGATCGCGTATGCGCTGGTGGCCTGGTGGCAGCCGGCGAGTCCTGTCGGTATCTGGCTGGCGGCCCTGGCGTTTGTCCTCAATGCGTTACGCTGGTGGCGCTGGCACCATCCGGGGTTATGGTGGGTTCCCATGTTGTGGGTGCTGCACCTGGCCTATCTGTGGCTGGTATTGAGTCTGTTGTTCGCCATGCTGGCCGGTCTGGACTGGATTCCGGCGATTGTTGAGGTCCATGCCTTTACGGTGGGGACGCTGGGACTGATCACCCTGGGCATGATGACCCGCGTCAGTCAGGGGCATAGCGGACGTACGATTGGCGCCTCACGGGTGACCACGATCGCATTTATCTGTCTCCTGCTGGCAGCCATCATCCGTGTCCTGGGTGGTATCCTCGGGGGAAGCGGCTATAGTGACAGCATTGTGGCCTCGGCCGCATTCTGGCTGGTTGCGTTTGGCCTGTTTGTGATTGAGTATATGCCGATACTGATCAAACCCCGGGTCGATGGTCAACCGGGGTGACGTGATGATCGGAACCGATAACCCAGAATAATCAAGGAGTGGAGAATGAAACGGAACCGTATTTGGCTGACAGCACTGTTGTTACTGGTCGTACCGGGCGCTATGGCCGCGGTGCAAACCGAAACCGTCACCTATCGCGATAATGGTACTGAAATGAAAGGGTATTTTGCCTACGATGACAGCATCGACGGCGAACGCCCCGGCGTGCTGGTCGTGCATGAGTGGTGGGGCCACAATGAATATCCCCGCGAGCGCGCCCGCATGCTGGCCAAAGAAGGGTATGTGGCCTTTGCCCTGGATATGTACGGCGAAGGCAAAACCGCCGATCACCCCGATACAGCCGGGAAATTCGCCGGTGAAGTACGCAAGAACATGGACGTGGCCGAATCCCGTTTCCTGGCCGCACTGGAACAACTGAAAAACCATCCCATGACCGAGGACGATGAGATTGCCGCGATCGGGTACTGTTTCGGCGGTGGCGTGGTGCTGGAAATGGCCCGCCGCGGGGTCGACATCGACGGGGTCGCCAGTTTTCATGGCAGCCTGGGAACCGACAATCGGGCCGAACAGGGCGATATCGAGGCGCAAATCCGGGTCTATAACGGGGCGGATGATCCGTTCGTCAAACCCGAAGCCATCGAGAGTTTCAAACAGGAGATGGACGCCGCCGGCGCGGACTACCGGTTTATCAATTATCCCGGTGCCAAGCACAGCTTCACCAATCCCGGGGCGGATAAAAACGGTGAAAAGTTTGGTTTGCCGCTGGCCTATGACAAGCAAGCTGACAAGAAGTCCTGGGCGGATATGCTGGAGTTCTTCGACGAAATCTTTGACTGAAGCCTCTTCTGTAGAGTCGGCTTGATAAGCAGTCCGCCAATACACGCCAATTAACGCGAATACCCGAACAATGTTATTGGCGTGTATTGGCGTTCATTCGCGGATATTATTTTTAACTGAAACGCCGGTCAGGATGTTCTGCAAGCAGGTGAGTTTTTTCAGATGCAGCCTGATCAGAAATGTTGTTCTGAACGCCAGAGGCTTCGGTCCGCCAATGCACGCCAATTAACGCAAATCCCTGGACGATGTTATTGGCGTGTATTGGCGT
>CAYOOC010000007.1:582-28246 GCA_964405505.1 uncultured Thiohalophilus sp. | reverse complement strand
AATGCACGCCAATTAACGCAAATCCCTGGACGATGTTATTGGCGTGTATTGGCGTGTATTGGCGTGTATTGGCGTTCATTAGCGGATATTATTTTTAACTGAAACGCCGGTCAGGATGTTCTGCAAGCAGGTGAGTTTTTTCAGATGCAGCCTGATCAGAAATGTTGTTCTGAACGCCAGAGGCTTCGGTCCGCCAATGCACGCCAATTAACGCAAATCCCTGGACGATGTTATTGGCGTGTATTGGCGTTCATTCGCGGATATTATTTTTAACTGAAACGCCGGTCAGGATGTTCTGCAAGCAGATGAGTTTTTTCAGATGCAGCCTGATCGAAATGTTGTTCTGAACGCCAGGGGCTTCGGTCCGCCAATGCACGCCAATTAACGCAAATCCCCGGATGATGTATTGGCGTTCATTCGCGGACTACTGTGGGTTTTTCCCTGCCGCCGCGGTCGTGTTTCTGATCAATTGTTTGAGCGTTTTGATGACTTGCGGCGTGTCCCATTCGATCGCCGCATTTACCCCGTAACGTATCCGGCCGTTGGCATCGATGATGTAGGTTGACGGGAAAGCGATCACCCGCCAGCGGGCGGCCTCGCTGCCGTCGTGATCGATCAGGACCGGGAAGTTGACTTCCACTTCCTGCAAAAAGGTTTTTACCTCATCGGCCTGCTGGGCGTAGTTAACCGAGATCAGTTCAAACGGCTGGCCGGCCATTTTTTCACGCAGCCGGTTCAGGGAGGGAATTTCTTCCACGCAAGGCGGACACCACGTGGCCCAGAAGTTGATGACCCGTACCTTGCCGGTGTAATCCCGCAGGGTGTGTTGTTGACCGCTGGCATCTTGCAGATCCAGTACGGGCGGCGCCCACTCGCCACGAAACGGTTTGAGGCCAATATCCAGGCCCAGCGGTGTCTCTTCGACAGGCGTTTCATGCGGCAGCGGGGCGACGTTCTGCGGTGTGGGCAGTTTGTCCAGCAAGGCAATGGCCCGCACAATACGCTGTGGGGCCTGTTGCAGATGTTTGAGTGTGGCGTCGGCCTGATCTTCTTTGTAGAACAACGATGTGGCACCCGGCATCAGCTGGACGAAGGCCGGGCTGCCGCCGGTTCGCAACGCGTCCAGCAGATCCTCCAGCTGGCTGCGATTACCATTGCGCGCACTTTGCAGAATCATCAGTGGCATGTTGCTGGCATAGGTTTGTGGAATATATTGGGGCGGCAGACCCAGCGACGGAATCCCCTGATAGGCATTGGGCGAGAACATGACGGCACCGATCAGGCTATTATCGCCCGGATGTTTTTGCTGCCACGCGCGCATTCCGCGCAGGGCGAGAATGGCGCCATAGGAATTGGTGATCAGTACGACCGGTTTGCCGGTTTGTTGTTGAGCCTGTTCAATGACGGCGGCGATCAATGTTGGATCGAGCTGGCGGATACTGGCCGAACCGCGCGGTAAAAACAGGTTCTCCAGTAGATCCACCTGCCACGACTCGATCCCGTACTGTTGCAGGCCCCGGGCCACCTGATCGTGGCGCTGGCTAAAACCGTTGCCCGAGGCAAACCACAGAGCCAGCACCCCACCCTCGGCAGAATAATGGCGCAGTTCCAGCTCTTGTTTCTCGACGCTGATCGTCATGCGCGGCGGTTCGTCGGCGAGCGGATAACCGGGTATCAATAACAGCAACAGGACGAACAGCTTCACTCGCAGCGACACGGAGGTTTCCTTGATTCAGGTTGCAGGGATTTACGTTTCAGGGATCAGTTTCAGGGGAGAACCAGACCGGTCATAACCCGACCTGGTATAAACGGACAGGAAAATTCTCTGTCTGTTCCCGTTCAGAGTCCGTGACCTTCCAGCAGTCGTTTGACCAGCTCGCGGGTTTCGTCACTATCGCCGTCGTTCACCGTGGCCATGTCGGTCCAGGACATATCGGCTTCCAGTCGGTAAGAGCCGATATATTCGTTGGGTGGCTGGCCCTGCCAGTCATCGGGGGAGAGCATGGAGAACCAGGTCTGTCCGTTTGGCTTGCGGTACAGGTGATAGATGTGTCCCGGCTGGCGCTGGAAGTTGCAGGCCGCCTGGTGCAGTTGTTGATCCTTCTGTGTATCTTCAAGGACCTGGCGCGCCTCATCCTGCAGGTGCCGGATTTGATCGGCGATCACCTTCAGCTTGGAGCTGACCCGGGTGTTGAGCATTTTATCGGCCTCGCTGATCTGCTTGGCCAGATCAACCAGTTCGAAGGCCGGGGCGAGGCGGCTGACCGGATAGGGGGCGGAGCGATCCGCGCCCTCATGCAGATCGCCGGAATATTTTTTGGTGTCGTCGTTTGCCATGCGGGGAGTGTGTTGTTTGAAACCGGCCTTATTGTAACAGGTTGGGATGGCGCGGCAAAAAAGCCCGATGATATATCGGGTTAAAGAAGAGCGAAGAGCCGAGGGAGATCAGGTACGGGCGAGTTTGTGCGGGCGGGCAAACAGGCGGATGAGCAACCAGACCAGCAGGGTGAAGACCAGCGAGAGCAACAGGGTTTGACGGTGCTGCTCCAGCCACAGATTGGCTACACTGAGCTGGCGATCAACCACATGCCGGCTCAGACTTTTGCTCAGCAACGGACGCACGGCATGATAATTATCCGCCGGCTGCCAGCCGGCATAGCGGCCGGCTTTCAGCGCCGCATGTCCGGTGGGCAGGTTCAGCAGGCTCTACTGGACTGCCTGACGCAGTTCGGCCGGGGTATCGGGCAGAACCCCCAGCGCCCATTGCGGATAGAGCCGGCCGCTGAAACGATAGGGGAAATTGGCCGCTTCTCTGGCTTCGAGAATGCGCACGGATTGTGGGGTAATCCGTCCCTGGCGCAGGAAACGGTCGAAATCCCGGGCCGCCATGGCCCCGGCCGGGTAATCGCCACCCATGACAGCATCCAGCACCGCCTCGCTGTCCCCGGCGAATGTCACCTCAGCAAAAGCCTGCTCGGGATCCTGCCCCAGGCGTGCCAGTTCCAGCTGGACCAGTTGCCAGCTACTGTAATCCTGCGCGGTGGTGGTGACAAACGGCGTCCGGGCCAGATCGGCCACTGCCTGGAGCGGGCGGTTGTCGGCCCGGGTGAAAATCACCACGGCGGCATTGGCGTGTTGCTGCGCGCCATCGCGGTGACGACGGGTCAACAGCCGGATCAGGCCGGCCTGCTGCTCGAGCTGAACGAAGGACGCCGGGTGGGTGAGAACAAAATCGAATTTACCCCGGCGTGCGTCCTGCTCCAGCTCGCCCAGATTCTGGTAGGGCAACACCTGGAAGCGGTGCGCGGGCAGTTGCTGAGCCAGATAATCGGCGCTCGGCTGCCAGCGTTGCATGCCGATGGCGAAGCCCTCGGGGCTGAACACCCCGATTTTGACCAGGGCGGCCTGGGCCGGCTGCAGGCACAAGAGCATCGCCACCAGTAGCAGGGCGGTCGTGCGGGCGAACCTGGGCAGGGTGAATTGCATGAATCCAATTATAGGTCGCCGCCCGGTTGTCCAGGCGTGCGGAGGGTCAATCTGTGACCGGCTTCTCTGTGGTTTTGATCTTTAAAATCAAAAGCCTGGAGTAAGGGGTCGAATCGGGTGGTGGAACTGTGACAGAGCTCTCAAGTTTGTCGCGGAAACTGTCGATAGATCCGTCTGCGCTACCTGTTCTGTCCCAATCAACCACAAAGGAACCGCGCCCGCGGCGATACCGGCTGTATGACCCGACATTCTCTTTCCCGGCAGCAGGGCCAGGTGATCCACGCGGGGCTCTTACTGGTACTGTTGTTGGTGCTTGGACTGGGTATCGCGGTACAGCATGTGCTCCTCGCCCAGCAGGAGGCGCAGCTGCTGGCACAACTGACGGCGCGGGCCGAGCGCCTCGCCCGATTGTTGCCACAGCAACCGGGTTGGCAGGCGTTACTCGAGGGTCAGGCCTCCCGGGCCGAACGCGACAGCTTGCAACGCCTTATCCAGACCTTCGGGCCAGGCTACTATCAACTCTCCCGGGCCGATGGCCAGCCACTGTTGTCCGCGTCTTCGGGCGATTTGCCCGACGAAGTGCTTGCCAGTCCGGCGCCCCGACATGCAGCCGTGTTCGAGACGCAAGACGCTACCCGGGTGCTGAACCGGCTCCCCGTGGGAGATCCGGCGCAGGCCTCGCTGGAACTGGTTAGCGCCGCTGACTCTCTCGAGGTACTGGCGAGGGGCACCACACGCACCGTGGTGGTGGCGATGCTGTTGTTGATTGGCGCCGGACTGCTGGCGCTGGTAGTCCTTGACCGCTGGTTAGTGCGCCGCTCCCGCCTGCACGATATCGAACTGGCCCGGCGTGCCTATCATGATGATCTGACCGGACTGCCCAACCGGGTGTTGTTCTGGGACCGGCTGGAGCGGGCCTGTGCGCATGCCCGGCGGGAAGAGAAACTGGTGGCGTTGATTCGCATCAATATCGATCGCTTTCAGCGGATTAACCATGCCCTGGGGCATGCAGTGGCGGATCGCGTGCTGATGGAAATGGCCCAGCGTCTGCGCAATATCCTGCGGGCCAGTGACAGCGTTATCCGCATGTGCGCCGATGACTTTGCCATCATTCTGGGCGATGTCGCGCGCAAGGATGAGATCGAAAAGGCCGTAGTGCGCCTGGTGGAGGTCGCCGACGAGCCTTATCTGTTTGACGAGCACGAGATCGATATCACCACCCGGGTGGGGATTGCCGTCTATCCCATCGATCATCAGGAAGATGAAAAACTGTTGATGTCGGCCGATGCCGCCATGCAACGAGCCCAAAAAACCGGTGGCCGGCATATCGCTTTTTATACGCCCGAGATGGGCGAGGGCAGTGCCGGTCGCCTGCGGGCCGAACACGGTCTGCGCGCGGCGTTGGAACAGTATCAGTTCGAACTGCATTATCAACCCAAGGTCGATTCGACCAGCGGGGCCATCAAAGGCTTCGAGGCGCTGATTCGCTGGCAGCATCCCGAGCGGGGACTGGTGCCGCCGCTGGAGTTTGTGCCGGTGCTGGAGGAAAGCGGGTTGATCATTCCGGTCGGCGAATGGGTGATCCGCGAAGCCTGCGCCGCCAGTAATCGCTGGCAGGCGCAGGGACTGCCGGTGTTACCGATCTCGGTGAATGTGGCGGCGCCGCAGTTCGAGCAAAACAATTTTACACGGCGGGTTGGACAAATCCTCGAAGAAAGCCAGGCCGAGCCCGCTAACCTGGAGATTGAGGTGACCGAGAGTTGCCTGATGTCCGATCTCGAGACCAGTGCCCGGGTGCTCGGCGAGCTCAAGACCATGGGGGTGCGCATTGCGGTGGATGACTTTGGCACCGGTTATTCGTCCCTGAGCCACCTGAAACGCTTTCCCATCGACACCTTGAAAATCGATCGTTCCTTTGTCACCAATGTGAATGATCGGGCCAGCAGCGACAATGCGAGCATTGTGACCGCGATTATGGCACTGTCACACAGTCTGCGTCTGAACGTGGTGGCCGAAGGGGTGGAAACCGCGCGCGAGCTGGCCTATATGCACGCGCTCGGTTGTCATACCATTCAGGGCTTTTTGTTCAGCCGGCCGCTGAATGAAAAGGAAGTCATGGACCTGTTGCGCGATTCGATCAGTATGCAGGAGATACTCGCCGGGGTACGCGAAGAGTTAAGTACCTGAGGCGCGTTCCGAATACCCGCCCGGTTTACTGAAAGGACAAGCTTATCTCTCGCAGAGACGCCACGGCGCAAAGAAATCTGATATCGCACATTCTCAGCGCGCACGGCGTCTCTGCGAGAGTATTATAGCCGGGTAGGCGTTGATTATTCCTGCAGGGCCTGTTCGGCTGTCCGGGTCAGCCCTTGCAGTGTCTGCTCCAGTTCCTGTTGCACCGGTTCCAGTTCGGTCATGCCCAGCTGGCGATCGATCTGTCGCGGTTCGCCGACGGCGATCACGATACGGGAAAACGGTTTGGGAATAATAAACCGATCCCAGGAGGCGAGTTGCCAGTAACGATCGGCGGCCCAGGAGAGGGGCAGGATGGGTGCGCCACTCATTTGCGCTAGCATGATGGCACCGGGTTTGAATTTGTGAATCGGTCCGGTCGGCCCGTCGGACGTATTGACCGGTGAGATGCCCTCTTTAGTGATCAATTCATACAATTCTTTCAGGGCCCGGGCGCCGGTGCGGTGGCTGGAGCCGCGAATGGCCCGCAGTCCCCAGGACTCGGCGATCCTGGCCGGTACCTCCCCATCCCGCGAGGGACTGATCAAAAAGCCGACCCGGAGCCCGCGCCGGCGCAGCCGGAGCATGTACCAGATCCCGAAGATATGATGCTGATGCCAGTAGCAGGGAATCACCGGCTTGCCGTCGGCCAGCACTTGCTCGGCATATTCTTCGCCGATGACGGCCTTCACCCGACAGGTGAGCCACAGGACATTCATCAGCCCCTTGAGCAGGGGTTTGGCAAACAGTGACAGAAGACGGCGGCGTAGTTTCATACTTCCTCACTATGTATACACGCAACGTATAGTTTGTGTTCAAAATGACTCTCGCCATGCGGCAGAGGCGTAAAGTCGCTCATGTTCGGACTCAAGAGCAGAGCTTATTGATGCTGTATCCCGAAACCGGAGCGGTTATCTATTATTTCTCTGCGTCATTGCGGCTTTGCGAGAGGTTATGTTATTCGGCGACTGCCTTCGCGCCTATTCTAAAGGATCAATCCGGGTAATACTTAGCTGACAGTTCGGGCGATCGGTGGCAATGTGGCCGGCGTAGCCGTCGGCCAGATGCAGCGGGGTCAGATACCAGGTCTTGCCGGCAAAAGCGGCCTGGCCGTCTTCCCGCAGTTCAACCTCACGCAGTCGCAGGATGCCTTCGCGACCGTGGGCCTTGAGCACGGCCTCTTTTTGCGTCCAGAAATCAAAAAACCGGTTCGGATCCTGCTGACACTGACGGGCCTGCTCGGCCGTCAGGTATTTGTGGATGACGTCGCTTTTCAGAAGCCGAAACTGTTCGACATCGATGCCGATTCGCCCGCCGGCCAGTGCCGCGGCGCAGACCAGTTGCCCCGAATGGCTGATATTGAAATCGGCGGGGAAGCGGGAGCCGGATTTGTGGGGACTGGCGAAGTCGACCGCCTCAAGGCTGAAATCGGCAAAACCCAGGTCGTGCATGGCCTGTTCTACCAGACGCCAGCCCGCGGCGGACTGGACCCGGTTGGCATGGTGGCGGTGTTTGCCAATCTGTTCACGTTTACGGGCGGGAAGTTGTGCCAGCCACCGCTCCAGCGTCGCCGGGCTGATTTTCTCCGGATCGATATTCATATATAGTAGGCGGACTTCAGACTGGCTCATAATCAACTCGTATCACGATTTTCCAACATTCAGGCAAGCGAATGACGGCGACAGTACAGGGTTCAAAAAAATTGCCGCCCGGCCCGGCCCAGCCCTGCGATCTCAATACCACACCGGAATCCTTTGATATTATCGCCGGGCTGATTGCCGAGTATGGCGATATCTGCCGATTGAGGTCCAGCAGTCGCAAGAGCGACGGCTATCTGGTGAATCATCCCGATTACCTCAAGCACATTCTGGTCAAGAATCATCAGAATTATACCAAAGGCGTGGGTTTTGATCGGGTCAAGATGTTGCTGGGCAACGGGATTATTGTCAGTGACGGCCCGTTCTGGCGTCGCCAGCGCCGAATGATCCAGCCGGCTTTCAGTCGCAAGGTGATCGCCGAGCTCTCCGATCAGATCAAACGTTGTAACCTGGAACGGCTCGACAGCTGGGAGGCGAAGGCCGATCGTGGCGAACCGATCAATATCACCAGTGAAGCCAGTGAGCTGGCATTGCAGATCGTGTTGCGCTCTCTGTTCAGCGAGGACCTGGATCGGATCATCGCCGAGCAGGGCAGTAATCCGTTCTCGATCCTCACCGAGGAGATGACCCGGGATATGCAGCTGGTGATCAAGTTCCGGGCCCTGAGCAAAATCATTCTGGAAGTGATCGAACGGCGTCGGCGCGAGCAGCCCGAGCGGGTCGATTTTCTGGCCATGTTCATGGACTCGCGGGACAAGGAAACCGACGAGGCCATGACCGACAGGGAATTGCTGGACGAGATCATGACCATGATCATTGCCGGGCATGAAACCAGTGCGATTACTCTCAACTGGGTCTGGTACTTTCTGGCCAGCTATCCCGAGGTCGAGCGCAGGCTGCATGCTGAGGTCGATGGGGCCGATTACGCGCAGATTCCCGGTTTTGATGATCTGGAACAGTTACCCTACGTCAAACAGGTGGTCGAAGAGGCGCTGCGCTATTATCCGCCGGTCTGGCTTTACACTCGCCGGGCCATCGAGGATGATCAGCTCGGCGATTATTTTGTGCCGGCTGGTACCGATATCTTCATCTCGCCTTACTTTCTGCATCGCCATCCCCGCTACTGGCCGCAACCGGAAAAATTCGACCCGGAGCGTTTTGCCGAGGAGACTATTCGCGAGCAGCACAAGCAGGCTTATATCCCCTTCTCCGCCGGGCCGCGGCGCTGTATCGGGGATTTTTTTGCCACGGTCGAGATGCAAATGCACTTCGGGCTGATGGCTCGAAAATTCCGTGTGCAGTTGCTGGATGAGCAGCCACTCGAACTGGAGCCGGCGGTGAATCTGCGTAACAAGCAGCCCATTTATTTGCAACTGATACGTCGTTGAAACAACTCCATGCTGAATTATCAAACGCTTAACGAAGCCTTGATCGGCAATGCTTCCGATCAGCGCACTGTAACCTATATCGAGGGCCGGGACAGCGAACAGGTCATTAGCTATCGCCAATTGCACGAACAGGCCCTGCGAATGCTGGGTCGACTGCAGACGGCGGGTTTAAAAGCCGGTGATGAACTGATCATCCTGACCCGCAGTAACCCCGATTTCATCGCTGTCTTCTGGGGCGCCGTGCTCGGCGGCATTGTGCCGGTGCCGGTGGCGGTCGGGATCAGTGACGAGCATCGTTCCAAGCTTTACAAGATATTCAACAAACTGGAACGGCCCTGGCTGTTTACCGATGCGGAGAATCTCGAACGTCTGAAGAAGTTTGCCGAGGCGCACGAGATGGCTTCCGACTACGCCTTTGTTGAACAGCGGACCCTGTTGCAGGATCAGCTCGAGCAGCATTATGAGACAGGCCAACCCCATACGCCGCAACCGGATGATGTGGCGTTTATCCAGTTCTCGTCCGGTTCCACCAGTGATCCCAAGGGCGTGGTGCTCACCCATCGCAATATTCTCACCAATCTCAATGCCATCGCCGAAGGTGCCGGTTATACCGATACTGATATCAGCCTGAGCTGGATGCCCTTGACCCACGATATGGGGCTGATCGGTTTTCATCTGAACATGGTGGCCTGCAACATGAGCCAGTGCCTGATTCCCACCGAACTGTTCAGCCGTCGACCGCTAATCTGGTGGCAAAAGGCCAGCGAGAAACAGGCCACCGTGCTCTGCTCGCCCAATTTCGGCTACAAGCATTTTCTCAAGGCGCTCGGCGATAAAAAGCTCGACGACATTGAACTGTCGCATGTGCGAGTACTGTATAACGGCGCCGAACCGATCTCCGTGACCCTGATCGAACAATTCCTGGAGACGATGCAGGATTACGGCCTCCGGCGTGAGGTGATGTTTACCGTCTACGGTCTGGCCGAGGCGACCCTGGCGGTGGCTTTTCCGCTACAGGGGGAAATGTACCGTGCCGTGCACCTGGATCGTCACAAGCTGCGGCTCGATGATCAGATCACCTATGTCGACACCACCCATCCCGACGCCGTCAGCTTTGCCATCGAAGGCCCGCCGGTGCGGGATATGCAGATCAAGATTACCGACGAGCACAACGGAACGTTACCCGGGAATCATATTGGGGATGTCCAGATCAAAGGGCCCAGTGTGACCGCCGGTTACTATCGCAACGAGGAGGCCAATCATGCGGCGCTGACCGGCGATGGCTGGTTGAATACCGGCGATCAGGGATTTCTTACCGAGAATAACGAACTGGTGATCACCGGGCGGACCAAGGAGATCATCTTTGCCAATGGCCTGAATTATTATCCTCACGATCTCGAGAACATCGCCCTGCAGTGCGAGCAACTGGAACTGGGCAAGGTCGTGGCCTTCGGCGTGCGCCAGCCGAATGAGCAGGAAGATGAACTGTTAATCTTTATTCTGTATCGCGGCGACTTTGCCGAGTTCCTGCCCCTGGCAAGGGAAGTGACTCATATTATCAACGAGCAGACCGGGCTGGATATCGCGCATGTCATCCCGGTTAAACGTATTCCCAAAACCACCAGCGGCAAACTGCAACGCCGGTTGCTGGGTGACGACTACCTCAAGGGAGAATTCGACAGTGTTCTGCAGGCGTTGCAGCAACAGGATAATGCTCTCCACGCCGGTGAGGATGACGATCTGAATCCCACTGAGCGTGAAATAAAAACGATTTGCGACGAGGTGCTGACCGACAAGCCGCTGCACCTGCACGATAACTTCTTCGATGTGGGCATCAGCTCGCTGGCCCTGGCCGAGATTCATCAACGCATCGACGACAAACATCCCGGGCTGATCGACGTGGTGGATCTGTTCGAATACCAGACCATCGCCGAGCTTGCGGCATTCATGGACCAGAAACGAGCGAGCTAGACGCTTCCCCGCCCGGGACAAACCCCGGCGGGCGCCGACATGGTGGCTTTCCTCTGACGGTATCACTTCTATACTCTGGGGAGACAGCAAGGGGGCCCCACCATGAGTCTGCAATTGAGTTCAGCGGCGTTTTCCGATCAACAGACCATTGCGCGCAAGTACACCTGCGAGGGCGAGGATATCTCTCCGCCCCTGACCTGGTCCGGCATGCCGCCGGGCACCCGCAGTCTGGCCTTGATCGTCGATGATCCCGACGCGCCGGATCCGCAGGCGCCGAAAATGGTCTATGTCCACTGGGTGTTGTATAACCTGCCGCCGGAAAGTAGCGGATTGCCGGAAAATACCCGCGAGAGGGGCCTGCCTGAAGGCAGCCTGGAAGGGCTCAATGACTGGAAACAGCCCGGTTATGGCGGCCCGTGTCCGCCCATCGGGCGCCACCGCTATGTTCACAAGCTATACGCTCTGGATACGGAGCTGCCCGATCTGCACAATCCGACCAAGGACCGGCTGCTGGAGGCGATGGAGGCGCATATTCTCGCCCGTGCCGAACTGGTCGGGACCTATCAAAAAGGCGACTGATCCCGGCGCCAGCTCTCGGCCTGGGTCCGGATCAGCTCGCTCAACAACTGCGCCGCCGGCCCGGGGTGTTCCTGGCCGAAGGCCAGATACAGGTGGGTGCGGTAGATCTGGCCGGTGGCCAGCGGCAGAGGCAGTAACCGGCCATTTTCCAGTTCGGCCTGAATCTGATGGCGGGGCAGCCAGCCGTAACCCAGTCCGTGGCGAATCGTGGTGACGGCCGTATCGATACTGCTGACGGTCCAGCGGTGTTCCGCCCCCAGCCAGCCGAAGTCGCGGGGCGCCTGCTGCCCGGAGTCCTTCACTACCACCTGCATCTCTTTTTCCAGATCGGCCATTTTCAGCTGGCGGCCGAGCGCGTGCAGGGGATGCCCGGGATGGGCGACGGACACAAATTCAATTTCCAGCAGCGGATCGGCCAGGCTGGCCGACGACAGCTCGGCCCCGATGATCAGATCCGCCTGTCCCTGTTCCAGGGCGTCGAGTGCGCCGGACAGCACCACCTCCTCCAGCAGCACCCGGGTGCCGCGATCCTGCGGGGCAAAGGCGTGCAGGGCATTGAGTAACCGATCCGATGGGAAGGCGGCGTCCACCACCAGCCGGATCGCCGCCTCCCAGCCCTGTTCCAGGTGATGGGCCAGTTCCTCCAGGGCCACGGCTTCCTCCAGCAGCTGCCGGGAGCGGCCCAGCAGGGCCGCGCCAGCCCCGGTCAACTGTGCCTTGCGCCCCCGCACCTCCAGCACGGCGACCCCGAGCTGCATCTGTAACTGCTTGATGGCATAGCTGATCGAGGACTGGCTGCGATGCAGGGCCGCGGCGGCCTGGGCGTAACCGCCGTGGTCGACGATGGCCTGCAGGACCCGCCACTGATCCAGACTGATATGAGGGGTGCGCATGGCATAAATATATCAGTTAATTCGATAAATATAAGCATATTTTTCGACTTTTTTATCGAATATATAAGGGCTATGGTGCTTCCACTGGCTAACACAACGAGTGAGGAAAACGAGATGGACAAATATCAGACACTGGTCGGGCGGATTTTGCTGGCGCATATCTTTTTACTGGCGGGGATCAGCAAGATCAGCGGGTATGCCGGGACCCACGGCTGGATGGAATCGATGGGGGTGCCGGGGATGTTGTTGCCGCTGGTCATTCTTCTGGAAATCGGTGGCGCGCTGGCACTGATTATCGGCTGGCAGACCCGCTGGGCTGCCTGGGCCCTGGCCGCGTTCTCGGTCGTCTCGGCGATCATTTTCCACAGCAACTTTGCCGATCAGATGCAATCGATCCTGTTCATGAAGAACCTGGCCATGGCCGGTGGCCTGCTGGTATTGGCGGCGCACGGAGCCGGGCCTGTCAGTCTGGACAGGAAATAAACTGGCTATGATCCAGGATCCGCAAAAAATGCAAATGAACGCAATTGCAAAAGTATCGTTAGCGTTCTTTGCGTTTATTTGCGGACACTTTTACCTTTTTATAATCAATGACGCACAGCAACAATGCATGCGAGGAATGTCATGAGTTTGATGATAAACGGCCAGTTACACGAGGACTGGCTCGATGCCGAAACCGAAGACGGCGAATTCGTGCGCCAGGACTCGCAGTTTCGTCACTGGATAACGCCCGACGGTTCGCCCGGCCCCAGTGGTGAGGGTGGCTTCAGGGCCGAGCCCGAACGTTATCACCTGTATGTATCCTATGCCTGTCCCTGGGCGCACCGGACACTGATCTTCCGCAAGCTCAAGAAGCTGGAAGGGCTTATCAGCGTTTCGGTGGTGCATCCGCATATGGGCCCCAAAGGCTGGGACTTTCGCGATTATCCCGCTGCCACCGGCGATACGCTGTATGGTCATGAATACATGCACCAGCTGTATACCCGGGCCGAACCGCACTACAGTGGTATCGTGACCGTGCCGGTGTTGTGGGACAAACAGCGCGAGACCATCGTCAACAATGAGTCGGCGGAGATCATTCG
This sequence comes from uncultured Thiohalophilus sp., assembly GCA_964405505.1. Lineage (GTDB taxonomy): Bacteria > Pseudomonadota > Gammaproteobacteria > UBA6429 > Thiohalophilaceae > Thiohalophilus. The sequence goes on along the minus strand of CAYOOC010000007.1, from coordinate 15,017 downwards.
TATGTTCAACACCGCGTTTGACCAGTGGGCCGACAACGACGTGGATTTGTATCCCGAAGCACTGCGTAATGAGGTCGATGAACTCAATGAATGGATCTATGAGTCGGTCAATAACGGCGTCTATCGAACCGGTTTTGCCAGCACCCAGGCGGCTTACGAGAAAAACTTTGACAGCCTGTTTGGTGCCTTGGACGAGCTGGAGCAGCGCCTGTCGAAAAATCGATACCTGCTCGGCGAGCGGATTACCGAGGCGGACTGGCGGCTGTTTCCGACCTTGCTGCGGTTTGATGCCGTGTATGTCGGTCATTTCAAATGTAACCGGCAGCGCATTGCCGATTATCCGAACCTGTTTAACTATCTGCTCGAGCTGTACCAGGTGCCGGGGATTGCCGATACCACGAATTTCGACCACATCAAGCAACATTACTATTACAGTCATGTGGAGCTGAATCCGACTCGCATCGTGCCCAAAGGGCCGGTGCAGGATTTAATGCAGAAACATAATCGGGGAGAAAAGCGATGAACAACCAGTCAATGTTTGTCACGGATGCCCTGTTGATGCAGGAAGGCGATGGTGCCGAGGTGCAACGGCTGTTTCCGATACCGCGGCGCATGATGAATTACGACCCGTTTGTTCTGTGGGATCACTTCACCATTGAGCCGGGCAATGGCTTTCCGACCCATCCACACCGGGGCTTTGAAGCGATTACCTATCTGTTCAGTGGCAGCATGGAACACAAGGATAACCTGGGTAATCAATCCACGGTGACTGCCGGCGGAGCCCAGCGTTTCACCGCCGGGCGCGGCATTGAACATTCGGAAATGCCCTCCAGCCAGGGTCATAGCAGCGGTATTCAGTTGTGGATCAACCTGGCGCAACGACTCAAGCAGATCGATCCCGGCTATCAACAGGTCGATAGCGAGGCGCTGCCCGTGCGGCAGGTGGACGATGCCCGGGTACGGGTGATTGTCGGCGAACCCTCATCGCTGAAGATCAAAACCGATATACGTTATTACGATGTCCGGCTGCCCGCCGGGGGGCAGTATGTTGAGCCGGTTCCGGGCGGTTTTCGGGGGCTGTGCTATGTGCTGGAGGGGACCATTGAGGTCAACGGTCAATCACTGGAGGCCGGTCAGGCGCTGTTCTTCGAGTCGTTGTCAGAGCTGGCGGTAAAAGGTCAGCAGGACAGTCGGTTCATGCTGGTGATGGGACAGCCTCATGAGGAGCCGATTCATCAGTGGGGACCGTTTGTCGATTAAGTAAAGGAGCCGGTTCAGACTTCGGTATCGATACCATGGCGAAGGGGCCGGGTGCCCTGGTCGCTGCGTCGGCGCCCGGCCCGGCGGCGGCGTTCGTGCTGGCTGCGGGTATCGAGCATGACCGGTCGGTTAGCGCGACGACGTTCCTGATACCGTCGGCGATCGGGCCGGATTCGGCGTTCGGCCAGCAGGCGACGGCGAATGCGGGGATGGGCGATTCGCAACCGGGGGGGTGGAGGCTGGTGTGTTTCCCCCGTCTGCAAGGCGCGTGTGCCGGTAATGGCCGAGACCGGCCCCGTGGCTTGCGGGCGCAAATTGTCGGCGCGCAGACTCTGGGTACCGCGATCGTCGGGGATGACTTTAATACTGGTCATGTGTTTCGTGCTGCCGGTTTGTCAGGACCCGTCCGGGTTTAGCGACCGTTTCTCCGGTAATTTTAGCGTGAATGTGTCCCCCAGCACGCGACGGATCTGGTTGATGGTGACATGATTGGCTTCGGCCGCATCCTCCCACTGACTGCAGATCAATCGATAAACATCGGGTTGACGCCCGGAGCGCAGGAACATTTCAGTTGCGGTGTTGACATGAGAGGGGCCACCATCACTGTCGCCTACCACGAGGCCCGAGATGAACCGGCTGGCGGCCAGCTGGACGGGCTGCATGGCATAGTCATCCCAGCGTACGACTTTATGAATCACAAACGTGTCGGGTTGAACGGTTTTGGGATTGTCCTGCATGCGCAACGTCTCGAATTTGCAATGCGGATAATACCGATCCAGATTCGACGCTGGTTGCTGTTTGCCATTTTGAAACCAGAGACTGACGGTTTGGGGCGGCAGGCTCAGTGGTTCATGCAGGATCAGGGTGGATTGCACCGGCACTGCCGTCAGCGGCGAGTCGGGCGAGAAGGGCGGTGCCTGACAGGCACCGAGCACTCCAAGCAGGGGAAACATCAAAAAAAATCGTGGCATGGAATACCTCCGGAGATGATGCGGGGTTAGGGAAAACCCCTAAGTCTTTGACCAAGTATAGCGGTTTTGAAGCGAGAAGCATTGAACGACTCAGTTTGTTAGAAGCCACAATTAAACAGACTGTTTACGAAATCGCTCCAAGTGCCTGTAACACTGAAAATCATCACCTTTGATTTTCAGGCAGAATGTGTGGAAAAAGAACTGCTTGCACCAGATAGACGAATCAGCTAGTTTTTATAAACGTGTCTGGCTAACTGACTGTTTCTTCCCCCCGCGATTCAGTAAAGCTATGTGGTTACGGCAAACAGCACCATGCCAGGCCGAAGAGATTGTTTGGGCAATCACAATAATTAAAGACCCGACAGACTAGGAACGGTGATGTCAGCAGCTGATAACAAAGGGGTGGATGCGCTGACCGGAACAAACCGTGATGGGGGAAATACCTCTGTCTCTTCCGGTCCTGCCGGCCGCATTTTAAACCTGCTGGACGATCTCAAATCGTCGACGGCGGGCATGGTGCTCTATCAGCATGTGGAGCGCATGCTGAGCGAGCATGAGCAGGAGCAGAACAACCGCGATCAAATTCTGCGTTTCTGGCTACGTTCCCTGCTGGATGTTTATGCCAAACACCTCAGCCCCGGCAGTTCAATGCACCTGCATGTCAAGCTGTTGCAAAAACAGCTCCAGTTGCCGCACAGCAGTCATGAGTTGAAGGAACTGCAACGGCATATGGATCTTTATGCCCTGCATATCTCCCGCATGGAGCTGATCGACGAAGCCATATTGCGGCGCGCCCTGGAGCCGGTGCTCTCTTATTATAGTGACGAGTATGGTGGTGATAGCGCGCTTGGCAAAATCGCCGCTGAACCGCCGGCTGAGGACGAACAGGAGGGGGAACCCGCGCCACCACAACACGAGTCACAACGTCAGTTAATTCAGAATCTGATTGAAGAATTGTTGCCGCATAACGATCAGTCAACTGAACAGAAGCTGGCTTCCAAGTATCGTCAATACCTCAGCAGTCAGCACCGCCAGGCAGAAAAAGTCCAGGCCAAGCTGATGCAGCATATTCAGGAGACGATCGACGAGAACAAACAGTTCGGCGACATGCTGGAGAACGTCAAGCTGGGTCTGGCCGAGGCCGAGGAAATTGATGATATTAACCTGCTGCGCCAGAGCCTGATGGAAGACGTGGAGAAACTTGGCGGGGCCTATCAGGGCCTGTTGGGCAAACTGGCCGAAGCCAAGCAGTATCTGAAGATGATCGAAACCGACAGTCAGCAGCTGAGCGAGGAACTGGCCCGGGTACGCCTGTTGAGCATGACCGATGAACTGACCGACCTGCCTAATCGACGGGCCCTGATGCGGCGTCTCGAGGATGAGATGAGCCGCTCACAACGTTACGGGTTTGAGCTGGCGCTGGCGCTGCTGGATCTTGATTCCTTCAAGGTCGTTAATGATGAATACGGCCATGCGGTTGGGGATACGGTGCTGGCCTGCTATGCGGATCAGATCCTGACCACCTTCCGGCATCACGATATGGTGGCACGTTATGGTGGCGAGGAATTTTCCGTGATCCTGCCCAACACGGATCTTGAAGGGGTTCTGTCGGCCCTGCGCAAGGTACAGGAAAAAGCGGCCGGGACGATCTGTCATTGTGGCGAGGTCGATGTCAAGGTGCCGACTTTCTCGGCCGGCGTGGCCTTGCTCAAAGAGGACGATGATGTCGAGTCACTGCTCAAGCGGGCGGATGACGCGATGTATGAGGCCAAGCGACTGGGACGCAATCAGATTATTGTGGATCGCCACGACCGGTTGCGCGCGCAAAGCGCCTCGAATCAGACCGCGGCCCGGGCCGGTGAGACCAACTGATTTCCTGGTTGTTCAGTACTGTTCGGTGTATTCGTAGAACGAAAAAGCTTATCTCTCGCAGAGACGCCAAGGCGCAAAGAAACCTGTATCACTCATTCCCGGCGCACTCTGCGTCTCTGCGAGAGTGTTATAGCCGTGCAGACGGCATCCTGCGCATTCTCTCCATGCTCAGTTAACCGGCAGCTTCTCCCGCACTGCTTCGCGATCAAACCACCAGTCATCCTGGACCAGCACATCGATCACCGTGGACAGCCGGGGCAAAAAGGCCTTGGGATCCTCCAGCTCCAGTTTCTTGAGCCACATGTCCATCTGCTCCTGGGATTCGACGTTACTGTGTCGTTGGGCGACGTCCGCCAGAACCTTGGAGGTCAAAAACGTCAGACTTTCATGCTTGTCTTCCGGTGCTCGCAGATCGGCGATGTAATGGGAGGTGATCGCTGCAACAGCGGCACCGTCGGAATCCTCCGGCGTTTCATCGATAATGTGGTTGAGCAGGGCAATGGTGGTTTGCGGCATGATGGGAAAGGTCACTGCCAGCCAGACTCCCTGACCGAGCGCCGACAGCGATGCCGGCTGCTCGCACTGAAACAGGACATTGTAAGTTTCCACTGCTTCCTGCCAGGCTTCGTTGTTTAAAAATGTCTGGATGATTTCACGGCCTTCTGCCCAGGATTCTTCCTTGCGCTCCAGCGCCAGCAGCAATTCGGCGACATCCAGTCGGGCGCGGGCCCGGTCCAGCTGGGAGGCATCGTCCGGCAATTCGGCAACATGCTGTTGATGCAGCTTGAGTTGGTCGTCCAGTGTCATTTCAGGATTCGAAGCCATTGCCCGGTTACCGAACATGGATTCATCAATATCAAACTCACTCATTGCGAACTCCCGCGCATTCTTTGTGTGTATCGGTTGTAGCCTGGTTGTATCAGGGAATCATTATAAAGGTTAGCCCGCCGATTTTACAGCGACCGGCGCTGACCGGTACAGGGTGGGATTTGCCGCGGCTGACAGGGTATCTGCCAGGCAACGATCCGCGGTTCGAACGGGTTCTGCCGTAAGGGGCTGTGTACAGGGACTTTGCGTAATGAGGTCATCGATGGCAAGTCTATTCCTGCCGGGACGGAATTTTATATCAGACACATTAGCCGGTCATGGAGATGTAATCGATCGCCATTTTTGCCTGCAGGAAAAAGTGACGAAAGCTTTCAAATGTGTCGGCGTCCAGGTTGCGGCCGCTGGGGGCGCGATCGGCATAGAGTATTCCGAAAGGTTTGCCTCTGATGGATAACGGGCAGGCCATAAATGCCGGCGCCTCCACTGCGGCCAGAAAGTCCGGCGTTAGCGGCGCGCCGCCGGCTTTGGCCTTGCAATCCTTGATCCAGACCGCGTCGTTGTGTCGGAACAGCCAGTTAAAAAATGGTGTGTCATCCAGGTGAAATAGGAATTTATCGGTAAACTGTTGATTGTGTTCGCCCAGGGCATACTTGGCACGTAATTGTTTTTTATCCGGAGTGAGCAGGGCAAACAGGGTGCGGTCCATACCGCAACCCCGGTAGATGCCTTCCAGAATGGTTTCAAGAACCAGGTTGATATTGGGCTGCTTCTCCAGCATGCGTGACAGATCGCGCAGAATACTCAGTTGCAGGATCGGATCGGCGACAGGGTACTTATCCGTCGGTGTTTCTTCCTCACTGGAAGGTTGGGGATTCGGAAGCGGCAGGTACTCGGTAATCGAGCCGGCGCCGAACAGCCGGGCAATTTCCACCGCATCCAGGGTGTTTTCCTTTAGCCATTCACGTGCCGGTCGGGGTTCCATCTCCAGACGTTGTGCGATTTGTTCAATACTCTTTTGTACAGCGCGGCTGTCCCAGCTTTTTTCGGTTTCGGTTGACAGTCGCTGGCTGTCATTGATATCGCGAACCCGGGGATTTTTCAGGGAAGGGTTGTTGATCGCGCTGTGCAGAAGATCGCTCAGGTGCCAGTCCTGGGTGAGTGCCACGGTAAGCTGCTCAAAGGTAAAGCCCAGCACCTGTTTTTGCGCGGCTTTGGGAGAGAGCCCCTCTTTTTCTATCAATTCGAGAATCTTATCCCCTTCCTTGCCGGCAACACACCAGAAGGCCATTTCGCCCAGGGGATAGAGCAGGGCCGCAATAAAGACCTCTTCCGGTGCATCATCGCCACGCTGAACCGCCATGGCTCGCGCCTGCACCGCGGCGTGAAAGGCGCGTGCCATGAGTTGAAAGATATGTTTTTGGCCCTTGCGATTGAGCAGGGCTTCGATCACCGCCAGTGTCAGGCTCAGATCCCGGACCATGTTAAACCCGATAAACACAATCGCGCGGCTGACCGTGTTGATGGGTGAGCCTGTCGGGTTGTAGGTCGTGCTGTTGGCGATTCTCAGGATGCGGGCGGTGAGCGAGGCATCCTGCAAAATGACCTGGGCCAGACGGGCGGTGGAACTGTCTTCGTCACTGACGACGTCATTGATGGCATTGATGGTGTAACGAAATATCGGCAGTTCCTGCTGCTCGATAAGATGAATCCAGTGTTTCAGTCCGCTCATAGACAGCCTGGGTCAGGGGTGAATGAATGGAAAATTTGCAACCTGAACGGTTATCGGCAACACGGCCCGATTCCTGAGTACGCCCGCTCAGGCGCGGGCATAGTGGTGATCCAGGATTCGTCGGGTAAAACGGGTGCGCAGATAAAAGCCGCGGGGCAGGGTCTGACACAGGTTGCCGTCGCTGTCGTGGGCGGCGGTGAGCACGCGTGAATGGGCGGCCTTGGGGCGGATTTGCAGGTATTGACCGTGCCGGGCAGAAAGCTCTTCCCAGCGGCCCAGGCAAATCAGCTCCATCAGCTCTTCCCAGTCCTCGCGCAGGAGCGTTTCCTCTTCGGTCGTGGGAGACCAGAGCAGGGCCGTGCCGATGCGCCGCCGGGCAAAGGGAATACCCGGATCGGCTTCGACGGGTACCCACAATACCCGCTGCAACTTGAGCCGTAACCAGGATCGTTCCCAGCTTAGCTGGTGCGTGTCATGCATCGGCACGGTACAGACATAGGTGGATTCGCGGGGCTGGCCGTCGGCATTCAGTGGCAGGCTTTTGAGTTCCACGCCAAGCTGTCGAAAGTCCGGTTCGGGTAACGAGGTGGCATCGGCGCCCAGGGCCTGTTCCAGCAGCTGGCCGATCCACCCCTTGGCACGACGTTGATCCGCGGGGACCGGTTCGCCCAGCGTATCTGCCAGATCGGCAAGGCGAAGTCCGGCGATGGTTCGGGTGCGCTCCAGCAGGATCTGCTCGGTCTGCGGTGGTGTGGCCGGGAAACGGAGTGACGTCATGCCGGTTATTTTAGCGCCGGGGGTAGCCTGCGAGCCAGGCTAATTATTGAAGAACTGCAGGGTGCGAATTCGATCCTTGGTGCAATGGATGCGTCGCGGATTTGCCGGCGTTTCCAGGCGACATTCAAGTTGATGGGAAAAGTTCTGCTGGTCGGAGGCCTGTTGTACCGCGGCCGGTGCGGCCTGTGTTGTCTCCTCTTCGAAAGCGGATGCCGTACTAGTGTTTTCCCGGGAAATTTCCAGCACATTGTTGGAATAGGTTATTTCAAATCGCTCACCGTCAAAGTTCGACAGAACCGCCTCGGTATTGTATGTGATGGTCTGGCTACCGGTGCTGCGCTCCTGGGCGGTGGAAATGCAGCGGATAACATTGTTTTGCCGGCGGCATTGGCTGATGGAGGAGGGCAGATAACCTGCCGGACGACCGTTGCGTTGCCAGCTACCTTGTAGCAGGCTGGTGAGAGTGTTGGTTCTGGTGGAAGAGCGGTCGGCAGTTTGTTTGGCAGTGCGCGGTGTGTCGGGTGTCCTTGCTTCGCCTTCGAGTTGCGCACGGAGTTGCCTGACTTTGTCATCGGCCCGGTAATAGCCGCCATCAAAGGCCTTGCGATACCAGCTGATGGCCTGTTTGATATCCTGCTCCACGCCAATTCCCAGCTCATACATGCTGGCGAGCTGGTACTGGGCGCCGGGGATATTCTCTTCAGCGGCCCGGCCCAATAAGCGCAGGGCCTTATCCAGATCTTGTTCGACACCGTTGCCTTCGACATACAGAATACCCAGCCGTGCCATGGCGGGCGTATAATTGGCCTCGGCGGCCTTCTGATACCATTCGGCGGCTTTTTGCAGGTTACGTCCGGTGCCGCGTCCGCGCTCGTATTTACGCCCCACTTCATACATGGCCTGAACCCGGCCCTTCTGGGCCTCGTTCATCACATCCCTGAAACGTTTGACCTGCAGCCAGTCAGAGCTGTCTGCCAGAGCCGGCGAGGCGATCAGTAAAGAGGTACCAAGCAGGCTGATAAAAAGCCATGGCACAAAGCGGGACGGAGTCATGAAGTGCCTCCTTGTTATGTAGAGGGGTAAGGAGCAGATCGGCAGGTTGCTTTGTAAGTTTAGCCGGGATTGTGCAAAATCGCCTGGCAAGGCGAGGTCCGGTAGGAATCGGGGAAAGGTTCAATCCGCGGGCCGGCGCCAGTGACCGGACTTGCCGCCCTGTTTTTCGAGCAAGCCGATATTGTGCATGCTCATGCCCCGATCCACCGCTTTGCACATATCGTAAATCGTCAGCAGCGCCACCTGGGTGGCGGTCAGCGCCTCCATTTCGACCCCGGTCTGACCTCGGGTTTCAACCGTGCTGCGACACTGCACGCAATGGTTTTTTGGATCCGGGGTCAGTTCCACCTCCACGTGGGTTAGCATCAGGGGGTGGCACAGCGGAATCAGATCGGCGGTACGCTTGGCGGCCATAATGCCGGCAATGCGGGCGATACCCAGCACATCGCCTTTTTTGTGGCCACCGTCGATAATCAATTGCAGGGTTGCCGCTTGCATCCGGATCTCGCCGCCGGTGACGGCAACCCGGCGAGTGACGGACTTTTCCCCCACATCGACCATGTGGGCTTCGCCGTCCTGATTGAAATGCGTCAGTTTGCTCATAAATAGTAGAGACTATCCCGTTGGGGCTGTGCCAGCATCCATGATAGGCTGCCCGCCCCCTTTGGGCAATCCTGCCCTGTTTTGGTACCGGAAGCATGACGATTGAAGTGAAATTTTTCGCCAGTTTGCGTGAACAGATCGGTCGTAGCGAGGCCCGCCTGGCCGCCAGCGAGCCGCTGAGCGTGGCCGAGGTCTGGGCACAGGCCACCGATAACGCCGAACTGCCGGCCAACGTGTTAATGGCACGGAATATGGAATATGTCGATTCCGCGACGCCGGTGCACGATGGTGACGAGGTCGCCTTTTTCCCGCCGGTCACCGGGGGCTGATGATGCACAGTGAAATCCGCGAACAGGCCTTCGAACCCTATGCCGAACTGGTGCAATACCAGCAGGCCATGCAGGCGGCCGGCCGCTACGGCGCCACCGCGGTGTTTGTTGGCAGCATGCGCGATCTCAACGAGGGCGAGAGCGTCACTGCCATGGAGCTGGAACACTATCCGGGCATGACGGAAAAGTACCTGCAACGCATCAGCCAGCAGGCCGCCACGAACTGGAACCTGCTCGACAGCCTGATCCTGCATCGGGTCGGCCGGGTCGAACCCGACGACGCCATCGTCCTGGTTGCCGTCTGGTCCGCGCATCGCAAGGATGCCTTCGAAGCCAGCCGCTACCTGATGGAAGAACTCAAATCCAAAGCGCCGTTCTGGAAAAAAGAACAGACTCTTGAGGGCGAACGCTGGGTCGAAAACAACACCGCCGGTTACTGACAATCACTTCGATATGTATCTGGAAATAACGCAAAGGACGCAAAGGCGCAAAGAACGCGGAGAAATATTTATTCGGGCTATATGTTACCCGCGAACTTGCATATGGATACTGTGCCAGCCATGAAAGCTATTCGCCAGCTTGTTGAAGCTGTGCATTTAAATAGTCTTGTCCACATCTGCGTAACTAACTCTGAATAATACAAGAAGTTCTTTGCGAACTCTGCGTCTTTGCGTCCTTTGCGTTGTTAATCAGGGCCTGAGACGAATCCGTATCCGGCAGCATTAGTCGTGCGAGGTGACGGAGACTTTGTTGACCTGGAGGCTTTCGTCCACCGGGACGGGGAGGATTTCGAATTCGAGGGTATCGAGGTTGCCCATGGCATAGGTGGGTTCGGCGCCGATGCCGCCGACGGTACCGGGGTTGATGTACCAGGTATGACCCTGGCGAATATTGACGATCGGTTCGATCAGGGCGCGATGGTCGTGGCCGCAGCAGACCAGATCCCATTCGCCGGTGGTGGCCATGGCCCGGGCATAGTGCGGATAGTGAACAATAAAGATTTTGCGCCCGGCCAGTTCGAGGCCGGCGTCCTGACCGTGATAGTGGATCAGGCTGTCGGGATCATGGGACAGCCGGGCCATGCTGTACATGTCGCCGGTGTTGTTGCCATGAATGACATGCACCGGCAGACCGAGGGGATTGAGTATGCGCAGGGTGGTGGGGGCGACCACGTCACCACAATGCAGCACGGCTTCGGCGCCCCGCTGTTTGCCGTCCTCGACCGCCGCCTTGAGCAGGAAGCGGTTATCGTGACTGTCGGAGACGATACAGACTTTCATGGCAAAAGTGTTTGGCTAACGTTAATCCGATAATGTTGATTGGTCAGAAGCAGGGTTTTTCCGGGGCGTTGTTGTAACGCTCGATGGAATCCAGAATTTCCTGATGGGCAGCCTGCTTGTCGCCCCAGCCGTCGATCTTGACCCACTTGCCTTCCTCGAGATCCTTGTAATGTTCGAAAAAGTGGGCAATCTGATCCAGTAGCTGCTGCGGCATATCCTCGGGGGACTCGGCCTTGTTGTAAAGCTGGCATAACTTGGTGATCGGCACGGCCAGCAGTTTGGCGTCGGGACCGGCTTCATCGGTCATTTTCAGAATGCCGATGGGGCGACAGCGTACCACCGAGCCGCTGATGACCGGCATGGGCGTCACCACCAGCACATCCACCGGGTCGCCATCCTCGGACAGGGTATGGGGGACATAGCCGTAGTTGCAGGGATAATGCATGGCGGTATTCATAAAACGGTCCACGAACATGGCGCCGGTGTCCTTGTCCACTTCGTATTTGACCGGATCGCTGTGGGCCGGGATCTCGATGATGACGTTGATGTTATTGGGGATATCCTTGCCGGAATTCACTCTGTCCAGGTTCATTGCTCAAGCCTCGAAATGTGTCGGATTTGGCCACCGGAGTGTGTGATTGACCAGAGAATCGGCCGGTGCCGCAAAAGGCGGGTATTCTACCAGTACCGGCATCAAACAGAAACGCCGGACATTGTCAGGCCAACGACCTTTGGGTAATGTGGGATTGTCATATTACCGTACCTGTAATAATGGATAATAACCTTAAATAGAATAGGAGGCAGGTATGTCGTCACTTAGCTGGGTACCACCGATCATCGGCATTTTCGGCCTGGCGGCCGCACTACTGGTTTTTTATCGTATCAGCCGTTACCCGGCCGGCGATCGCCGCTTGCTGGAACTGGCCGGCGAGATTCACCGCGGTGCCATGGTCTTTTTGCGCCGGGAATACCTGCAGCTGACCCTGTTTTCCGTGGTGGTGGCGATACTCCTGTATATCTATCTCGGGACGGGCACCACGGTCTCCTTCGTGGTGGGGGCGCTCTGTTCGGCCGGTGCCGGTTATATCGGCATGCAGGCAGCCACCTATGCCAATGTACGCACGACTCACGCCGCCAATACGGTCGGCGCCGGCCGGGCTCTGAGTGTCGCCTTTTCTGGTGGCGCGGTGATGGGGCTGACGGTTGCCGCGCTGGGACTGATTGGTCTTGGGGGGCTGTTTGTGGCCTACGGCGGCGATCCCGCGGGCTCGCATGTGATTCATGGCTTCGGTATGGGGGCGTCCTCGGTGGCCCTGTTCTCCCGTGTCGGGGGCGGCATTTTCACCAAATCGGCCGATGTGGGCGCGGATCTGGTCGGGAAGTTCGAGGCCGGCATTCCCGAGGATGATCCGCGCAATCCCGGTGTCATCGCCGATAACGTGGGCGACAATGTCGGTGATGTGGCCGGCATGGGCTCGGACATTTTCGAATCCTATTGCGGCGCGATGATCGCTACTCTGGCGCTGGCGGCGGTGATGTCCGAAGCGTCACTGGCCCGGCTGGGATCCCAGGCAACCTTGATGTTTCTGCCGCTGGCGCTGTCCAGCATGGGACTGTTGTGCGTGCTGGTCGGGATTGCGGTGATGCGCCTGTACCAGAACCGCGGTGCCCAGCAGGCGATTCGTTATTCCCTGCTCGGCACGGCCATGCTGTTTATGCTCGGGGCCTGGTTTGTCATCAGTGCGCTGGATGTGCATATCGATGTCTGGTTCTGTGTCTTACTGGGTGCCGCCGGCGGCATGGTGATCGGCCTGTCCACCGAATATTACACCGCCGGCAAACCGGTGCGGCATCTGGCCGAGGCCTCCCAGACCGGCGCAGCGACGGTGATCATCACCGGTCTGGCGACCGGGTTTCGCTCGGTCCTGTTTCCGGTACTGAGCATCGCGCTGATTATCTACCTGGCCAGCCACTGGGTCGGCTTGTACGGTGTGGGAATCGCTGCGGTCGGTATGCTGGCCACCGTCGGTATGACCATGGCCATCGACGCCTACGGACCGGTGGCGGATAACGCCGGCGGCATCGCCGAAATGGCGGAGCTGGGCGAGGAGACCCGCGAGATCACCGATGCGCTGGATCGGGTGGGCAACACCACGGCAGCTATCGGCAAAGGGTTTGCGATTGGCGCGGCGGCACTGGCGGCACTGACCCTGATCACCGCCTATATCCAGACAGTCTCCCATAACCTGCCCGATTTTAATCTGCAGCTGGCCCAGCCAGAGGTGCTGGTGGGAATGTTTATCGGCGGGATTTTTCCGTTTCTGGTCTCGTCCATGACCATGACCGCGGTAGGCGATGCGGCCTATTCGATGATTCAGGAGATTCGGCGCCAGTTCCGGGATATCCCGGGGTTGATGGAAGGCACTGCCAAACCGGATACGGACCGCTGTATCACGATTGCCACCGATGCGGCCCTGCGCAAGATGCTGCTGCCCGGCGGTATGGCGGTGGCCGCCCCGCCCCTGGTCGGTTTTCTGATCGGCCCCGAGGCATTGGGCGGCATGCTGGGCGGCGCCCTGGTCACCGGCGTGCTGCTGGCGCTGATGATGTCCAATGCCGGCGGTGCCTGGGATAACGCCAAGAAGTATATCGAAGGCGGCGAACTCGGTGGCAAGGGATCCGACAGTCACAAATCCGCCATCGTGGGCGATACCGTGGGCGATCCGTTCAAGGATACCTCCGGGCCTTCAATGAACATCCTGATCAATGTACTGGCGATTGTCAGCCTGGTGATCGCGCCGTTGTTGAGTTAGTCAAAGTGGTCAAAATTGCGGCGGATTCACATTGACTTGACCCATATCAGGGATTAGTTTTAATCAACATATGCACACAGACGGCAGTCTGTTAACGACAAGAATTTTCAGTGCAAGCCGCACTCATGACAAATACAGCCAACGGAGTATAGAGAACAATGAGAATCGTACTAATTGGTGCGCCGGGTGGTGGTAAAGGCACCCAGGCCAAACTGCTGGTGGAAAAATACGGTATACCGCAGATTTCAACCGGAGATCTGCTGCGCGAGGCAGTCTCCAAGGGAACCCCGCTGGGTATGCAGGCCAAGGCCGCGATGGACGCGGGACAGCTGGTCTCCGACGACATCGTACTGGGCATGATTCGCGAGCGTCTGTCCCGGCCGGATACCGACAAGGGCTTCATCCTGGATGGGTTTCCGCGCAATACGGCCCAGGCGGAATCCCTCGACCAGCTGCTCGGGGACATGGGCAAGCCGCTGCAGGTCAGCCTGCTGATCGACGTGGACATGAACGTGCTGGTCAAACGCCTGACCGGGCGCCGTACCTGCAGCTCCTGCGGTCAGATGTACAACGTCTATTTCTCCCCGCCGCGGATCGAAGGCGTATGTGACAAGTGTGGCGGCAAGCTGACCCAGCGCGAAGATGATAACGAAGAGACCATTCGCAAGCGCCTGGATGTTTACCAGGAGCAGACCGCCCCGCTGGTCGACTACTATCGCCGTCAGGGCAAGCTGCGTACCGTTCAGGGCGTGGGTGAAATCAGCGATATTTTTGCCGCGGTAGAACGTATCCTGGCCAGCCTGCCCGGTACTGAATCTGCGGCCAAGCCTGCCCCTGAACCTCTCAAGAAAGGACCGACCAGCAAGAGTGGCGGGAAGAAGAAAACTGCCAAGAAGAAGGCGACCAAGAAGAAGGCCGCC
>CAYOOC010000007.1:0-572 GCA_964405505.1 uncultured Thiohalophilus sp. | reverse complement strand
CAGAATTTCTAGCAGATGGAGTGATTAAATTAAGGGCAAGAAAAAAACAACCAAGAAAAAAGTCGCCAAGAAAAAGGCCGCAGCCAAGAAGAGCAGCAAAAAGAAAGCGGCCAAGAAGAAGGTAGCCAAGAAGAAGGTTGCGAAAAAAGCGGCGAAGAAGAAGATCGCCAAGAAAAAAGCCGCCAAGAAAAAGGTGGCGAAGAAGAAAGCCAAGAAAAAAGCGGCCAAGAAGAAGGTGACCAAGAAGAAGGCGAAGAAGAAGGCCGCCAAGAAAAAAGTTGCCAAGAAGAAGGCGAAGAAGAAAGCCGCCAAGAAAAAAGTTGCCAAGAAGAAAGCGAAGAAGAAGGTCGCCAAGAAAAAAGCCAAGAAGAAGGCGGCCAAGAAAAAGGTAGCCAAGAAAAAAGCCAAGAAGAAGGCGGCCAAGAAAAAGGTAGCCAAGAAGAAAGCGAAGAAGAAGGTCGCCAAGAAAAAGGTAGCGAAAAAGAAGGCCAAGAAAAAAGTCGCCAAGAAAAAGGTAGCGAAAAAGAAGGCCAAGAAGAAAAGCGCCAGAAAACGGCGCTAGGTAAAAAGGG
>CAYOOC010000006.1:0-67210 GCA_964405505.1 uncultured Thiohalophilus sp. | reverse complement strand
GAAGAAGAAGACCGCCAAGAAAGCGACGGCGAAGAAGAAATCCACCAAGAAGAAGACCGCCGCGAAGAAAACCACGGCGAAAAAGAAGACTGCGGCCAAAAAGAAAACTGTCGCGAAAAAAACCACGGCCAAGAAAAAACCCGCCGCCAAAAAGAAAACCGCGGCGAAAAAGTCTGCGACCAGGAAAAAACCGGCCGCCCGCAAGTCCGTGACCGAACATGCCGGCGAGATCACGCCCTATCAGATGAAAAAGGGCGAAGAATACATGAACGAGCCGATGTCGCAGCATTTTCGTGAGATTTTGCAGAACTGGAAACGGGAACTGATGGAAGAAGTGGATCGCACCGTGCATCACATGCAGGACGAAGCCGCCAATTTCCCGGATCCCAATGACCGGGCCAGCCAGGAATCCGACTTCACGATGGAACTGCGTACCCGGGATCGCGAACGCAAGCTGATCAAGAAAATCGATGAATCGCTGAACGCCATCGACAACGGGGAATATGGCTATTGCGAACAGTGCGGCATCGAAATCGGTATCCGCCGACTTGAAGCCCGCCCCACCGCCACGCTGTGCATCGATTGCAAGAGCCTGGACGAAATCCGCGAACGCACCAGAGCCTGACAGGTACTAGTTACTAGGACCTAGGTACCAGTAACTGCCCGAAGGGCTCGTTTGCCGTGGCGGCGGTCGAGGCGGATTTTGAGGTCGTTGCTGCGGGCGAAGGTCATGAGAAACTCGTACGCCTCGGGATTGCTCTGTGCCAGGCCGCGGGCCACCACCAGGCATTTTTCACCGTCAATAATGCAGGGCTGCACGGCCTGGTCATAACACAGGCGGTTATCACGGCCGAAATGCGCAAGATTGGCGCCCAGCCGTTCGGCCCAGTCGCCCGGGCGCAAACGGCTGCCCTGCTGATTTACCCCCCGAATCACGACGACCCCGTTGTTGTCATTCTCGTCATCACTCAATGTTGGTATCGTCCCGCTTCGTCATGCTATACAAATAGTGTTAGGCTCTCGTCAGTCCGATTCTGGAATTATCGACCAAACCCCGGTTCAACTTTAAATGCCAATGGGTGAAGACCATGTCTGTAACTGTGCATGATGCGATTCGTGAGCGCCACTCCACGCGCGCCTATCTGGATAAGCCGGTGGCCCATGATACGGTGGAAGCGATTCTGGAACTGGCCCGCCAGGCGCCTTCGGGGGTCAATACCCAGCCTTGGCAGGTCTGTGTCCTGACGGGCCAAACCAAGCAGCAGCTGGGCGAGGCGATTATCCAGGCCCGCGACAGTGGCCAGAATGAAAACCCCGACTATGCCTATTATCCGCGTGAGTGGCACAGCCCCTATCGCGAGCGACGCAAAAGCTGCGGGCTCGCGCTTTATCAGGCGCTCGACATCGGTCGCGAGGATCGCGACAAACAAAAAGCCGCCTGGTATCGCAATTACCGGTTTTTCGACGCGCCAATCGGCCTGCTGTTTCTGATCGACCGGCAACTGGAAAAAGGCTCCTGGCTGGACATGGGGCTGTTCATCCAGAACGTGATGCTGGCGGCCAAAGGTTTCGGCCTGGATACCTGCCCCCAGGCCTCGCTGGCCGAATTCCCCGACATTGTTCGAAAGCAACTCGACTTGCCGACTGACCTGCAGGTCGTCTGTGGCATGGCACTGGGTTACGCCGATCCGGATCACCCGGTCAACCGGTATCGCCTGGAGCGACTGCCGGTGAGCGAGTTTACGCGGTGGTATGAATAAGATAACAGGGCCGAGTTACGAGGGACGAGTGACGAGGAAAAAATATGTTCAATCTGGTGTGTAATTCACGCTCAACGATAGATCAGCATTTTACAAAATGACTGACACGCAATCTTTCTCTTCCCCTCGTCACTCGTCCCTCGGCCCTCGGCCCTTTTTTTATAGAGGACGCTTCGCCCCTTCTCCCACCGGCCCACTCCATTTTGGCTCGCTGATCGCGGCTGTTGGCAGTTATCTGCAGGCCCGGCATCAGGGTGGGCAATGGTGGCTGCGGATCGAGGATATTGATCCGCCGCGCGAGGTGGAAGGCGCAGCCGAGGCGATCATTGCGTTACTTGCCGCGTACGGATTCGAGTGGGATGACCTCAGTTATCAGAGTCGGCGACAATCCCACTATGCCGAGGCACTGGCGCAGTTACAACAGCAACATCTCACCTATCCCTGCATCTGCACGCGACGCCAGTTACGCGAGCAACCCCCCCGAAGTGACGGAACGCATATCTATCCCGGCACCTGCCGCACGCGCCGCTTTCCCTGTGCGGATCGACATGCGATTCGCGTACTGACGACGGATACCGTGATCGGGTTTACCGATCGCCTGCAGGGCATGCAGATCTGCGATCTGGAAAAGGAGGTCGGCGATTTTGTCCTGCGCCGGGCCGACGGCTATATCTCCTATCAACTGGCGGTCGCGCTGGATGATGCGGAACAGGGCATGACCGAGGTCATACGCGGCTGCGATTTGCTGGATTCGACGTTCCGCCAGATCCACGTGCAACAACAACTGGGCCTGGATTCGCCGCAATATGCGCATCTGCCGGTGGTACTGGGCCCGGATGGACAAAAACTGAGCAAACAAACCGGCGCGCGCGCCCTTTCCTCCAGGCAACCGTTGATCCCGCTCGTCAATGCCATGCAATTTCTCGGTCATCCCGCTCCAGAAGAAATTCAACATGGCAGTTTGCAGGGTTTCTGGGACTGGGCGATTGACAACTGGTCTGCGGATCGCATAGCAGCAGGCGATACTGGCTGTCACGAACCGAACGCTCCTGTATCGGCACACGCAGGCGGACCCGAGTAAGGATCCCGGCCGCCAAGCGTCTGATTTAATGTTAAAATCCCACTCATAATGCCGATAAAGGAAACGTATGACACAAACACCGCCCACATATCAGCAGGCCTTTCGTGGCAGCTTCACCAGCATGCTGCGCTGGCCCCAGCTGGATACGCTCTGGCAAACCCTGCGCGAACAGGACAAGGCCTGGTATATCTATGCCGTGGGGGAACCGCCGCCGGAACAGCCTGTTGATCGGGAACAACTCGATACTTTTATCACCGAAATCGACAAATTGCTTCGCCAGGAACACGATGAGGACTATTGTGGTATTGTCTATGCCGATGAACCCGAGGATCCGGCTTTTATAAAAATATACGATCCCAACAACCTTGGCGTATCCTGCGGGTTCAGTACCAACCCGCCATTGCCGGGCTGGGTATTGTCATTAATCAAACCGATCGATTTGCAAACCGAGTTGCCGCTACCGGGCAACCGTCGGCGCTGGTGGCAAAAACTGTTCAAAACCCGTGAAAATGTCCACAACTAAGATAAAAATCTCGCTGTAATACTATGACCAGTCATCAGGACAAACCGGGAGCCCCGGATCAGGAACAGCGCGATAATAGCGAGAATGTCGATCAGTATCTGTTGTACAGCAAGGCGGCGATCGTTCAAAAACTCCGCCAGATAAGTAAAAGCAAGAACATGATTACCGCCCATTTCAACCAGGGGCAGTATTCATTACTCACGCTGATTGTTGATATCCTGCCCGAGAAAAACCTGCTGGTGCTGGACTATGGTTCTGATGAAAAAGTAACCCGCAAGTTGCTCGAGGCCGAGCGCGCGGTATTCAAAACCTCCTACGAGGGTATTACGGCGCAGTTCAATGCGACCGGCTTTCAACGCGCCAAGCGCCATGGCAAACCAGCCATCGCTTGCCAGCTGCCCGACACCCTGTTATGGGTCCAGCGGCGAGAATTTTATCGTATCCGTCTGCCAATGAGCACGGCCGTGAGCTGTGAACTGACGAATCAGGATGACGAGAACATTCAGCTTCCCACTCTGGACCTGAGCGTCGGCGGACTGGCGTTGCATCATACGGATCAGCCGATCAAATTCGAAGAAGGCCAGATCTACGATAACTGCAAACTGACCATCCCTGACAGCCAGCCGGTAACAGTCAACCTGGAAATCCGCAATATCATTCCAATCGGTACTATGGACAATGGTGGCTACCGGATCGGTGCCCAGTTCGTTAACCCGGGAATGGATACCAGTAGTCTGATTCAACGCTATATCCAAACGATAGAAACTCAGGTTAGTCGTAACTGAGCCTGCCACGCCCGCCTTTGCAGGTGGCAGACCATGTAAGAAGCCCGTTAGCCGACTTCTGCCACCGATGCCTGGATACCCATGAGGTGCCGGAGAAAGACAAGTCGGTAGCCTGTATGACAAGCCCGTAATCAAAACCGCAAAACCATCAGGTCATGTCTCCCCCTGGCTGACTGGTATCAGGCAAGGGACCCGTTCTCTCACCGCGATCGAAACGCCTATCAATCAGTATATTACTAACTGACAATATTCATAAAAACTTAACCTTGTTCGAATATCAACAAAAAGATTGCGAATCCCGGCAGGATGTTGAATTATGCTCTATGCTTTTATTTATGCCCCGATAAGGCGCATAACCAAAGCGATAAGACCGGGCTGCAACGGCCCATGAAAAACAACAAACCACCATACCTAATCGATAAGGGGGTAACGTAATATGGATGCGAAAATTATTTGGCTATTCATATTCGTTGCACTGTACTGGGGTTACTGCATCTTCTGGGGTATCAAGGGTGCAATGACCGCCAAAACCGCGTCGGACTACTTCATCGCAGGACGAAGTATTTCGCTCTGGGTTTTTGTACTGGCTGCAACGGCAACATCCTTCTCAGGCTGGACATTCATGGGTCATCCCGGACTGCTGTATCGTGACGGGTTCCAGTATGCCTACGCCTCGTTCTATGCCATTACCATTCCGTTTACGGGTGTCATCTTCCTGAAACGACAATGGATTCTGGGCAAACGCTTCGGCTTCGTCACACCGGGTGAAATGTTCGCCAACTATTTCAAGACCGATACGATCCGCCTGCTGGTGGTGCTGGTCGCCCTGATCTTCTCGGTGCCCTATCTCGGTCTGCAACTGCGCGCCTCCGGCTTCCTGTTCAACGTGCTCACTGACGGCATGCTGGGCGTCGATGTCGGCATGTGGTTGTTGTCTGCGGTGGTCCTGATTTACGTGGCTTCCGGCGGACTGCGCGCGGTGGCCTATGTGGATACGCTACAGGCGATTCTGCTGGCCGTGGGAATCGTCGCGATCGGTATAATTGCCCTCAATTATGTCGGCGGCTGGGATCGCCTCAATGACGGGATCGCGGCGCTGTCGCAATTTGACCAGAATCGAACACCGGAGGGCTATAGCCACTATATTGCCATACCCGGCGTGATCCAGTTCGTCTCGGGACTCGGGGTGGAAAATCCGGTCGGGGGTGCCTGGACCGCGATCATGGTGCTGACCTACATGTTCGCCCTGATGGGGATTCAGTCCTCACCGGCGTTCTCCATGTGGGCCTTCTCCAACCACAATCCGAAGCCATTTGCGCCGCAACAGGTCTGGGCCTCGTCCTTCGGGATCGGCATCATCCTGATGGTCTTCACTGCCATTCAGGGCCTGGGAGGCCACTTCCTGGGGGCCGATACGGCGTTCCTGGCAGCGCATCCGGAACTGGTCAATAACGCCATGGCCGAAGGCCTGCACGGTGTTGACCTGATGGACTCCGAAGGTAAACAGGGTATGCTGATACCCCAGTATATCTATCTGCTGGGCGATGCGGCCCCCTGGTTTGCCGGCCTGCTGGCGGTCTGTGCACTGGCGGCCATGCAGTCCACCGGCGCGGCCTATATGTCCACCGCCGGCGGTATGCTGACCCGCGATCTGCTCAAGCGCTATATCCTGCCCAATGCCACCCATGCCCAGCAGAAACTGTGGGGCCGGGTTGGCGTTGCCGTCATCGTGCTGGCGGCGCTGATGGTAGCCACCACCGCGACCGACGCACTGGTACTGCTCGGTGGCCTGGCGGTCGCCTACGGCTTCCAGATGTGGCCGGCGTTGATGGCGGTCTGCTACTTCCCGTGGCTGACCCGCCAGGGTGTCGTGCTGGGGCTGATCGCCGGTCTCATCGCCGTGACCCTGACCGAGAAAATCGGCGCGGATCTCATGCCGTGGGGTCGCTGGCCGTGGACCATCCACTCCGCCGGCTGGGGTATCATCTTTAACCTGGGCATTGCCGTCATTGTCTCGTTCTTCACCCAGAACAAGGCTGAACATGATCACAAGATGACCTACCACAGCTTCCTGCGTGAACATGCCAGCGTACCGGCTGCCAAGAAGAAACTGGTACCGACCGCCTGGATCATCACCCTGGTCTGGTTCTTCTTCGGCATCGGCCCGGGTGCGGTGATCGGCAACACCATCTTCGGCAACCCGAACGATGCCAGCACCTGGCTGTTTGGCATGCCCTCTATCTGGGCCTGGCAGATTCTGTGGTGGGCACTGGGCGTGTTCATGATGTGGTTCCTGGCCTACAAGATGGAAATGTCGACGGTTCCCGAGAAGGAAGTCGAAGTCCTGCATGAAGATATCGGCGATATTCATATGGACGTGGATAAACCGTAAACTTTATTACAGGCAACAGACAAAGGGAGGGCTTTGGCCCTCCCTTTTCTTTCCCCTCCCTGAAATTTGTAATACGATACCGCGTATGCTCTATTTTATTATCTCAGTACTGGTCCTTGCCGGGTTGCTGTTCATCCCTGTCAGCAAGCTGATCTGGGTGTTCAGCGTACGCCGCCTGCAACGCAAGACCCACACAGAATTGACACAGACGGAGATCGATGCGCAGCTCAATCGCGCGCGTTTTATCAGTCTCTTTGTCTGCCTGATATTTTCTTTCCTGTTCAATCTGCAAATCACGGGACTCCCTGGCAATGGATGATCCGCTTTACCGAACCCTCAAGACACTGGCCATTGGCCTGGGACTGCTCTGGCTGGGGTGGATGGTCTATGAAGGACTGGCTCGCGAACACGTGCCCGGCGAGAAGGCCTACGAGGCTGCCAACCGGTATTTCGAGGATGGCCGTTACAATGAAGCGATCGAGCAATACGAAACGGCCCTGCAGGCCGATAATGAACTGTTGCCGGCGCTACGCGGCAAGGCGCGCAGTCTGATTCAGCTCCAGCGCTATGATGAGGCCCTGTCAGCCTTCAATCAGGCCATCGCAAGCGATCCTGAATTTGGCCCGACCTACGCCAACCGTGGCATTCTGTACGATAGAATGGGTCGTTATAAAGCCGCGATCCGCGATTACGAAAAAGCTCTGGAGCTGATGCCGGAACTGGCTGATGGGCCGAGCTGGATTACCCGCTTTCTGCGCCTGCAACCGGAGAAGCCACCGACCATTGATGATCGCGCGAGATACCTGAAAGAACAGCTGGCCCTGCCCGAAGAAGAGCGTCAATTGCGCGACCCCGAGCAGGACGAACAGCAGCGCAGCTACAAGATGTGAGGATCAGACGACTCCGATAATATCGACCATCAAAACACGGATACAAAACAGCAGCGCAATCGAACCGAACAACAGATGGCCGATTTCCGTCTCTCCGCTGTCATCCCGGTAGGTTAGCCCGTGATAGGCAATCGCCGCGGTGATCAGGACAAACACCCAGTCAAGCATACCGACGTCTCCCAAGTTATTATTGTCTGGCGGTATCCATCAACCATACACCGAACCATCCCGGGCGACCAGTCCCGGTTAACCGTCACGCGAAACCATCCGGCGTTGATTAGCAAAGAGCAAAGCGCTTTTCCGCCCTCGCGCAATATTGCGAGACGAATGCCTGTTCAATAACACGGTGGGAAATAACACTCATCACCGAATTGCAACCACTCCGGTGACAGGCTGCTGACAACGATCAAAAATACCAGAACAAAAATCAGTCCCAGCAGTACTCTCAGGCCCCGGCGTATTGCCGCGGCATCGGCGGGCTGATAACGGGGTAGCGGAAATTGTCCCGATTGCGACAACGCAGCCTGTTTGACGACACCTCGGGCATAGTGACGCACCCAGATCGGCACCCTGTTGCGAAACATATAGTCGGCAAAATCCAGTTCCAGCTGGCGTGCGCCGGCTTCCTTGCCATACCACGCCCGATAGGCCAGTTCAAACAAACGGAACTCACTGATATCCAGCAAGGCAACGGCATCCAGCAGTATCTGTAAATCGGCCGGCAGGGGTTTGTCGTGAAACAGGAACATGTCATGGGCCCTGTATCGCTTTGGTCTTGCTTCTGCCAGTATAGTATAGTCAGCTGAAACTTCCCGGGATCGATGCCATGGCGCCATCCGCCGATCCACAACTCAACGCGCTGCCACTGGCGCGTGACCTGCCCGCCGACGATCGCCGCGCCCTGTTGGCGGCGGCAAACGAGCGCCGTCTCAAAGCCGGAGAAATTGTGTTTCATCAGGGTGAAACCTACACCGGCCGGATTTATCTGCTCCTCTCCGGCGAGATCGGTATCCGGCGTGAGAATGGCCTGCAGTATTCCACTGCGCCCGGTGAATTGCTCGGGCTCTCCAATTATCTGGACAAAAGCGCCTACCACTCGACCGCCACCGCCCTGGGCCCGGTTCAGCTGCTGGAAATTCCCGATGACAGACTCAAGCAGCTGGAAAGTGCTCATCCGGCCATTGCCGACCTGATCAGCCGGGTGATAGCCGAGCGGATTCGCCGTCGCTCCTGGCGCACCCAGGTGGAGCACGGCCCGCTTGCCCAGCCCGTGCGCGGCATTATGAAATCACCGCTGTCGACCTGTCGTGTCGGTCTGAGCCTGCGAGACGCCTTTGTGATCATGCAGGCGCGCAAGATTGGCAGTCTGGGTGTCCTCGACGAACAGGATGAACTGTTCGGCGTATTGACCTATGCCGGGCTGGCCGAAGCCCTGGCCCTCAAGGCTGCCACGCCGGAACAACCCCTGGACAGTGCCACCTGCGACACGCCACGCACCATCGACTCCAGTGCGCCCGTCTGGCAGGCCCATGATCTGCTTGCCAGCTATAACACCAAATACCTGATCGTGACTGAACAAGAACGACCGATCGGGCTGGTCTCGCAAACCGATCTGCTGCGTTCGCTGATCAGCGGCGACAACAGTCTGCTGGAGCGCATCGATCAGGCTCGGGACCTGGATGAATGCCGGCAACATTACGAAGCGCTTTACCAGTATGCGGGACAATGCCAGCAGAGTAATCGTTATGCCAGCCAGGCCGTGCGCCTGCTCAGCCATGCCCATCTGCGCCTGCAGCGCCGGGTGGTGGAATTAACCCTGGATGAAATGGCCGGGAAACACGGCCCACCGCCCTGCCGTTATGCCCTGCTGATCATGGGCTCCGGCGGCCGCCAGGAAATGTTGCTCAGTCCCGATCAGGACAACGGCCTGATCATCGATGATCGGGACGGCGAGCCGGACAGCGCAACCTTGAACTGGTTTGAACGGTTTGCCGAAAAACTCAACCCGAACCTGGATCAGGCCGGTTACATTCTTTGCCCCGGGAACATCATGGCGCGCAATCCGATGTACCGTAAAACTCTCTCCCACTGGCAACAGCAACTGAGCCACCTGATTGACAAGCCCAACATGAAAGGCGCCATCTGGTCCAATATCGTGTTTGACTTCGACACCCTGTATGGCGATGACAGTCTGACTTACAGCCTGCGCCGTCACCTTCTGGATAATCTGCAGAAAAATCATCGCCTGCTGGATTACATGGTGGAACATGATGCCGAAGGCAAACCGGCCATCGGCCTGTTCAATCGACTGGTTACTTCCGATGCTGAAGAAGAAAAAGGCAGTATCGATATCAAACGTAACGGCTTGCGCATTATCGCCGACGCCGCCCGGGTCTATGCCCTGGCCAATGCTATCAGCCAGCGCAATACACTGGATCGGCTCAAAAGCCTGGTGCATCGCGGTGTGCTCAGTGCCGATCTGGTCGATGCGGTCAGTTTTGCCTACGAGGAGCTGCTCGACATGATTCTGCAAAACCAGATTCATCAAAAACAGACGCAGCAACCGCTGGATAAACGCATCTATCCCGAAAAGCTGAACGAACAACAAGTCTCCATGCTGCGCATGGCCATGCGTGCCATCAAGCGCCTGCAGGACAAATTGCAGGGCCAGTTCGGTCACGCGGCATTTTAAGCATGGCCACGCCTTCCCTGCTGCAGGCACTCTATAAAAAATTGTTCGGTCATCGTGGGCCACCGGATGATCCGGAGCTTTATCGTCTGTGGGAGGCCTGCCGGCTCAGTAACCGTCGCAGCCTGTTACTCACGCCGGTGGAGCAATGCCGTTTTGTCGTCATGGATACTGAGACCACCGGTTTTCATGCCTACGGGGGCGATGAGATCGTCTCCATTGCCCTGCTCGAATATGACGGCCTGCAGCCAACCGGTCGCGAGTATTACCAGCTCGTCAATCCACAAAGACCGATTCCGGACGCGTCTCGCCAGATTCACGGCATTGACGACACGGATGTTCAGAACGCCCCGATCCTGAAAGCCGTCCTGCCGGCGATCCTCACCTTCCTGCAGGACAGTGTCCTGGTCGGTCATCATCTGCAGTTCGATCTGCGCTTTCTCAACCGGACCCTCTATGAATGGCTCGGCTGCAAACTCAAACACCCCACGCTGGATACCATGTTGATGTATCAGGCCTGGAGCGGACGCCTCGCCCATTACGAACTGGAGCAGGTCGCCCGGGCCTGCCATATCGAGGTCGTGCAGCGGCACACGGCCCGCGGCGACGCCCGCACCGCCGCCGGGATTTTCGAGATGCTGGCCGGCCGGCTGGTCGACCCGAAGACCCCCGTAAAATCACTTATTAATCAGCAAATTAACGATGAATAACTCCTCCTCTGCCGGGTCGAAATGCTTGAAGCGCCGGGACAGTCCTGTTAAAAAGAGTGCATGAAAATGTCACTTGCCGAGAGCCTGTTACAGCACCCGTTGAGCCGTCGAATCGGCTGGGTTCTCTACGCTATCGTGTTTTATATCAGTGGTGAAAGTTTCGTCATCTGGCTGCTGGAACCACACAATTTCAGCGGCGGCGTCCGCTGGCTGGGTGTGGCGGCTTTCCCGGTATTGTTCGTTGGCTTCTTTTTCATTCAACGCCATCTGGGTTGTGCCAGCGGTCAGTGTCCGGTGGACGGAGCCGGCACCGATCGCTCGAAAGACAGCCGCTACCAGCCGCCGCCCGGAATGTAAGACCACCGACTTTATTTCGAATAACAATTATCAGGAGTCACTCATGTCCCAAGAGAAGATATATGACATCCCCACGGATTTCGCTGCCCAGGCCAACATCAGCGAAGCCGACTATCAGGCCATGTATCAACGCTCGATTGATGATCCGGAGGGCTTCTGGGCCGAACAGGCGGAAAAATTTCTCAGCTGGTACAAACCCTGGGACAGGGTACTGGACTGGAGCTACGACGCCGATAACCTGTACGTCAAATGGTTCGAGGGCGGCAAACTGAATGTCGCCTACAATTGCATCGATCGTCACCTGGCCGAACGGGGCGATCAAACGGCGATCATCTGGGAAGGTGACGATCCGAACGACGCCAAACACATCACCTATCGGGAACTGCATGAACAGGTCTCCCGACTCGCCAACGTGCTGAAAGAGCGCGGCGTCAAAAAAGGCGATCGGGTCTGTATTTATATGCCGATGATCCCCGAAGCCGGCTATGCCATGCTGGCCTGTGCCCGTATCGGTGCCGTACATTCGGTGGTGTTCGGCGGCTTCTCGCCCGAATCACTCAAGGATCGTATCCTGGATTCCGATTGCCGGGTCGTGATCACCGCCGATGAGGGGGTGCGCGGTGGCAAGGCTGTCCCGCTCAAGGCCAATACCGACAAGGCACTGGAAGCGTGTCCAAATGTCCACACGGTTTTGACCGTGCGGCGCACCGGCGGCCAAACCGACTGGCACGAGCAACGGGACATCTGGTATCACGAGGCCGTTGAAAAGGCCTCGGCGGACTGCCCGCCGGAAGAAATGGATGCCGAGGATCCCCTGTTTATCCTGTACACCTCCGGCTCCACCGGCAAACCCAAGGGCGTGTTGCACACCACTGGTGGCTATTTGCTGTTTACCGCCATCACCACCAGGTACACCTTCGATCTGCACGAGGGAGACATCTACTGGTGCTCCGCCGATGTCGGCTGGATCACCGGCCACAGCTATCTGGTCTACGGACCGCTGGCCAACGGGACCACCACCCTGTTTTTCGAGGGGGTCCCCAATTATCCCGATGCCTCCCGCTTCTGGCAGGTGGTCGACAAACACCAGGTGAGTGTCTTTTATACCGCGCCGACGGCGATTCGGGCCCTGATGCGCGAAGGCGAGGAGCCGGTCAAAAAGACCTCGCGTCAATCCCTGCGGCTGCTGGGCACCGTGGGCGAGCCGATCAACCCCGAGGCCTGGGAGTGGTATCACAAGGTCGTGGGTGACGGGCGCTGCCCAATCGTCGATACCTGGTGGCAGACCGAAACCGGCGGCCACCTGATCACCCCGCTGCCGGGCGCCATCCGCCTCAAGCCCGGCTCGGCCACCCGCCCCTTCTTCGGCGTCAAACCCGGCATTATCGATACCGAGAGCAACCAGTTGATCGAGGGCGAAGGCGAGGCGACCGGCGCACTGGTCATCACCCAACCCTGGCCATCGCAAATGCGAACCGTCTATGGCGATCACCAACGTTTTGTGGACACCTATTTCAAGACCTATCCCGGTTATTATTTCAGCGGTGACGGCGCCCGGCGTGACGCCGACGGCTATTACTGGATTACCGGGCGCATGGATGACGTCCTCAACGTCTCCGGCCATCGCATGGGCACCGCCGAGGTCGAGTCCGCGCTGGTCCTGCATGAAAAGGTCGCCGAGGCGGCCGTGGTCGGCTATCCGCATGACATCAAGGGCCAGGGGATCTACGCCTATGTCACCACTGTCAAAGGGGTGGAACCCAGTGACGAACTCAAGGCGGAATTGCTGGATCTGGTCCGTCAGGAAATCGGCCCCATCGCCAAGCCCGATGTCATCCAGTGGGCGCCCGGTCTGCCCAAGACTCGCTCCGGCAAGATCATGCGCCGGATTCTGCGCAAGATCGCCGAAAACGATCTGGATAACCTGGGCGATACCTCAACCCTGGCCGATCCGGCCGTGGTCGATAATCTGATCGAAAACCGGGGCAACAAATAATCGAGTCAGGATTATTTGAATTCGCAAACAGGCGCCGATGAATGCAACCCTGCAAGCCGGACTCCCTTTCTGTTCGCGTTCATTGGCGCCCGCCGGTGCCGTTCTTTTAGCCGAACAGGCGGGAGGTCATCAATGAAAACCTTGCCTCTGAAACTGTTGACCACCTGTTTGCTCTGTCTGCCGGCACTTTCCACGGGTGCCGTTGACACCGACCGTTTGGCGGACAGACTCGAGCTCAGTGAGTGGGAGGTCCCCTGGGGCGGACGCCCCCGCGATCCCTATGTCGCGCCCGACGGACAGGTCTGGTTTTGTGGCCAGGACGGCAACTATATCGGTCGCTTCAATACCGCTACACAAGCTTTCAAACGTTTCGAGGTCGACCCGGGTACGCATCCGCATAACCTGATCGTCGCGAATGATGGCGATGTCTGGTATGCCGGCAACCGCAACGCCATGATCGGGCGCCTCGATCCCGACACGGGAGAGATCCGGCGTTACTCGATGCCACAGGGCATTGACGATCCCCATACCCTGGCATTCGATCCCGGGGGTGACATCTGGTTTACGGCCCAGCACAGCAATGCGATCGGCCATCTGGATATCGACACAGGCGAGGTACGCCATATCACACTCAGTACCCCGCGGGCCCGACCTTATGGCATTAAAGTCAGCCGGGACGGCCGACCGTGGATCGTATTACTGGGGACAAACAAACTGGCCACCGTCGACCCGACTGACTTCCGCGTAAAGGAGATTGTAATCTCGCCGCGCAGCGTGCGACCGCGACGCCTGGAAATCGACCGCAGTGGCGCGATCTGGTTTGCCGATTATCACAGCGATTATCTGGGACGTTACCGGCCCACGCTCGAATCATTCGATCACTGGACACTGCCCGGCGGTGAGAACAGCCAGCCCTACGGTACGGCGCTCGACGCGAAGGGACGCCTGTGGATTGCCCTGACAGGTGAGTACCCGAACCGGCTGGTTGGCTTTGATACACGCGAACAACAGCTGATCAGTGCCACGACCGTCCCCAGTGGGGGCTCGATCCGGCACATGTATTATCACCCCCCCACGAAGGCCATCTGGTTCGGCGTCGACAGCGGCTATCTGGCCCGGGCCCGTTATCGGGCCCAAAGCGGGACGGAATGAAAGCGCTGAATCAGCTTCGCAATTACCTGTTCAATACGCTCTGGGAAACCGACACCCGGCAACTGTCACCCTGGCGAGCACGCGGTATCGGCGTGCTACGGGTGATTTATCTGATCGGCCGGGATCTGGCCACCGGTGAGCTGAACCTGCGCGCCATGAGCCTGGTCTACACTACCCTGCTGGCGATGGTGCCCTTGCTGGCGGTCAGTTTTTCGGTCCTCAAGGGGTTTGGCGTCCACAACCAGCTGGAACCCATCCTTCTGAACCTGCTCTCGCCCCTGGGAGAACGGGCTGCCGAAGTTACCCGTCAGATCATTGATTTTGTCGAAAACGTCAAGGCCGGGGTGCTCGGTTCCGTTGGCCTGATCCTGCTGTTATATACCGTGATCTCGTTGACGCAGAAAGTCGAACGGGCCTTCAATTACACCTGGCAGGTCAGTGAACACCGCTCCATGGCACGCCGTTTCAGTGATTATTTCAGTGTCATCCTGATTGGCCCCCTGCTCATCTTCGCCGCCATCAGCGTTACCGCATCCATCTCCAGCAGCACCCTGTATACGCGCCTTGAAGACACCGCCATGATTGGCTGGTTGTTGCAAAGCTTCAACCAGACACTTCCCTATGTGCTGGTTATTCTCGCGTTTGCATTCATTTATGTGCTGGTACCCAACACCCGCGTGCGAGTTCGCTCGGCACTGGTCGGCGCTATCGTGGCCGGTATTCTCTGGCAAACGGTTGGCTGGGGGTTCGCCGAACTGGTGGCCTCCTCGCCCCGCACCATTGCCATCTACTCGGCCTTTGCCGCATTATTTCTGTTTATCATCTGGCTCTATATCAGCTGGCTGATTCTGCTGATCGGCGCCACTATCGCTTTTTATCACCAGTATCCGGAGCGTCGCTGGCGCGAGTCCCGTCATCTGCGCCTGAGCAACCGGCTCAAGGAAAAACTGGCCCTGGCGGCCATGGTGGCCGTCGGGCGCCGTTATTATCAGCAACAGACCGAATGGACCCTGCCGGAACTGGCGCATCATCTGAACCTGATCGAGCAGAGCCTGCACCCGATTCTCGATAAACTGGTCGAGGCGCAATTGCTGGTGCGCACCGAACACGATCCGCCCCGCTATCTGCCCGGCCGCGCACCGGAAAAACTCGGTTTATTAAGCATTATTGAGTGCATCCGCCAGGCCGACGAGGATGACATCGCCAATCCCGGACGCCTGCCCGCCGATCCGGTAGTCGATGAAACTTTCGATCACTATCAACAGGCCGCCAGCGATCAGCTCAAGAACCTCACCCTGCGCGATCTGGTCGCCGGCGATCCTATCAACGCGGAGAAATAACACGCCGGCTGCATTCTACCCGACTATAATACTCGCGCCGGGGCGCAGAGTACGCAAATTACGCAGAGAATAAACAAATTCAGTTTCTCTGCGCCGTGGCGTTTCTGCAAGAGAGCTTTTTCCTTCTACGGCACACCAGCCCCAAACAGGGATATCCACCGAAACACCGAACAACACCGACTCACACTGAAATAAACAAGGGGTTAAATCACTGGTGGATTGGGTGTTTCATGTTCCTTGAGCCCGGAAAATTCCGGAAAGGTTCTGTTTTTGTGCTGGCTGGCGAACAGTCGCCCACCTGCGAATGCTCCGCCTACATGCGCAGTTCTTTCAGTCGCCGATCGATCCGGGCCTGCCAGCCGGTGCCCTGGGTGAACTCGTACATGTTGCGCAAAATATCCCGCTCGGCCGGTTTGCGTACCTTGCGCAGAACGACATTGCGTCGAAAACGGGAGGTATCGGTCAGTTCATGGATGACAAACGAACCGGCAAATTTCACCTCACCCGGCTGAACCTGGATCATGTTCTGATAGGCGGTGCGATTATCTTTGACAAAGGTGTAATCCTTGAACCGGGAATAGACCGCGGCAATGTAATATTTGCCGGGTTTGATATTCTCGACCATGAAATCGCCGTTTTCGAACACCAGCACCCGTGGCGGAATCTTGAACGGCGGCAGATAGAATTTGCCGTATTCCCGAAATTCGATTTTGGTGATCTCCTCGGGCGCCACAACGTGTCCGAACACCACGGCATTGTCCGGCGATTGCACCGGATCCGGCGGCGCCGGCAGCGCACAGCCCGCCAGCGCGCCACACAGCAACAGCAAACCGCCCAGTCTCCTCATTGCACTCATTCTCTCTCCTCGCAACCTGCGCCGCCCCCGGGGCGGCAAATATTCACCTCTGCCGGTAAATATGCACAGACCGGGCCAATCCAGGGTATTTCTACGTTCCATTTTTCAGTGCCACTGGAAAACAACGCAGAGGGCGCAAAGACGCCAAGAACGCAAAGAGATAGTTTTATTAAGCCTACTTAGCCAGAAGCGTGATATATCTTTCGCATTACGGATTAACCCCAGATGCGGAACCAGCATTTCTTCGGTCTTTGCGTCCTTGGCGTCTTGGCGCTCTTTGCGTTCCTTCCACCAAACCCGGCTACTCGGAAGCACAAAAAAAGGGCCCGGAGGCCCTTTTTTATCAAGCACCTGGGATGCCGGCTTACTGGCCGACGGCCTTCATGCTGAGGCGGATGCGGCCCTGTTTGTCGATCTCCAGGACCTTGACCTTGACCATCTCGCCTTCCTTGAGCTTGTCGCTGACGTTCTCGACCCGCTCCTCGCAGATCTGCGAGACGTGGACCAGGCCATCCTTGCCGGGCAGGATGGTAACAAAGGCACCGAAATCCATCAGCTTGGCGACCTTGCCTTCATAGACCTTGCCCACTTCGACATCGGCGGTGAGCTGTTCGACCTGGCGGCGGGCTTCCTCCGCGGCGGTCTGGTCATTGGAGGCGATTTTGACCACGCCATCATCGGTGATATCGATGCTGGTGCCGGTCTCCTCGGTGATGGCCCGGATGGTGGCGCCGCCCTTGCCGATCACGTCGCGGATCTTGTCCGGGTTGATCTTCATGGTGATAAAGCGCGGTGCGTAGCTGGACAGCTCCTGACGGGGCTGGTCGAGCACGGCGTTCATCTTGCCCAGGATGTGCAGGCGGCCTTCTTTGGCCTGCTCCAGCGCGGCTTGCATGATTTCACGGGTGATGCCGTCGATCTTGATGTCCATCTGCAGGGCGGTGACGCCGTTCTCGCTGCCGGCCACCTTGAAGTCCATATCGCCCAGGTGATCCTCGTCGCCCAGGATGTCGGTCAGCACGGCAAATTTGTTCTCTTCCTTGATCAGACCCATGGCGATGCCGGCCACCGGCGCCTTGAGTGGCACGCCGGCATCCATCATGGAGAGGCTGGAACCACACACGGAGGCCATGGAGCTGGAACCGTTGGACTCGGTGATCTCAGAAACCACGCGCAGAGAATAGGGATACTCTTCCATGTCCGGCATGACGCCGATCACGCCGCGCTTGGCGAGACGGCCATGGCCGATCTCGCGGCGACCCGGCGCACCGGTGCGGCCGGTCTCACCCACACAATAGGGCGGGAAGTTGTATTGCAGCATGAACGGCTCGCGGTAGGTGCCTTCCAGGGCATCGATGACCTGCGAATCGCGATCGGTCCCCAGGGTGGTGACGACCAGCGCCTGGGTTTCGCCGCGGGTGAACAGGGCTGAGCCGTGAGTCCGCGGCAGCACGCCGGTTTTGACGGTGATGTCACGCACGGTGCGGGTGTCGCGGCCGTCGATACGCGGTTCACCGTTGATGATCCGGCCTCGAACCACTTTCTTCTCCAGCTTGCCGATCGCCCCCTGGACCTCGGATTCGCTGTAACCGCCGGCCTCGTCGGAGACCAGTTTTTCCAGGATTGCGTTGCGGATTTCGTTCAGCCGGTCATAGCGCGGCATCTTTTCCTTGATGGTATAGGCTTCGTTGAACTGGGCTTCGCCGGCTTCGGTCACGGCCTGGTGCAGGGCCTCGTTAACGCTTGGCGGTTGCCAGTCCCAGGCGGGGGTCCCCACCTCGGCAGCAAATTCCTTGATGGCGTCGATGGCGGTCTGCATCTGCTCGTGACCGTACATCACGGCGCCCAGCATGACCTCTTCGCTGAGCAACTTGGCTTCGGATTCCACCATCAGCACGGCGTTCTCGGTGCCGGCGACCACCAGATCCAGCTCGGAACCTTCCAGTGCCTCGCTACCCGGGTTCAGCTGGTAGTTGCCGTCCTGGTAACCGACGCGTGCCGCGCCGATCGGGCCGTTAAACGGCACCCCGGAGATAGCCAGCGCGGCCGAGGTCCCCAGCAGGGCCACCACATCGGGTGTCGCCTCGGGGTCCAGGGAGAGGACCGTGGCGATAATCTGGACTTCGTTGGCAAAACCTTTGGGAAACAGGGGGCGGATAGGACGATCGATGAGGCGGCAGGTAAGGGTTTCGTTTTCCGACGGTCGGGCCTCACGTTTGAGGAAGCCGCCGGGGATTTTACCCACCGCGTAGGTTTTTTCCTGGTAGTTGACCGTCAGCGGGAAAAAGTCGCGGCCTTCGACCGCCTCTTTTTCCGCCACCACCGTCACCAGCACGACGGTCTCGCCCATGCTGATTTTGACAGCGCCGGTAGCCTGGCGGGCAATTTCGCCGGTTTCCAGCGTGACGGTATGATCCCCGTATTTGAATTCTTTTGTTGTAACTGCCATGAATTGTCCTTCTACCGGCGTGAATTACTTGCGCAGACCCAGACTGGTAATCAGTTGGCGATAACGCTCCAGATCCCGGTTTTTCAGGTAATCGAGCAATTTCCGCCGTTTGCTGACCATACGCAGCAGTCCCTGACGGGAATGGTGATCCTGCTTGTGGGTCTTGAAGTGATCGGACAGTTCGGTAATCCGAGCAGTCAGCAACGCAACCTGGACTTCCGCGGAACCGGTATCACCGGTAGAGCGGGCATATTCGTTCACAATCGTGGACTTTTGTTCGGCGCTTAAGGCCATTCGCAAGCTCCTGTTCTGCAATCATTTTGCCTGAAAATCAGAGCGCGTATTCTACCCGCGCCCCGGTCGGTTATACAAGCATTCCGCGAGGAAATGCCCGCTTTTTTCGCTTTATGGCGCCCGCCTCAGCCGGCGCCGCTCACCAGTCGCTGGGGCGCCACCCGGCCATCGCCCAGAATCCGCCCCACGCCGATAAAACGGTGCTCGTCGCCAACAAACAGGCGCACCAGACCACTGGTCGGGGCCCGGGTGATCTGCACCGCCTGTCCCTGACGCAGGTAATAGGCTGTGTTGTCCGTCAACACCAGCTCGGGCCAGTCGCCCAGTGCCGCCTCGACCGGCAGCAGGGCCCGATCCAGGGCCGCCAGATCGCCGCTCTCGGCCCGCTGTTCCAGCTCGGGCAGAGTGACGGCATGGTCCACGGAAAAGGGACCGGCAGCCGTGCGGCGCAGGGCCGATAGATGGGCACCACAGCCCAGCTGGTGGCCGATATCCTCGGCCAGGGTGCGGACATACGTTCCCTTGGAACAATGCACCTCCAGCACCATCTGATCGCCCGCCAGGCTGACCAGCTCCAGGCTGTGGATGGTAATCCGGCGCGGCTGTCGCTCGATCTCCTTGCCCTGGTGAGCGAGCTTGTAGAGCGGCTGACCGTTGACCTTGATGGCCGAGTGCATCGGCGGGATCTGCTCGATCTCACCGAGAAAGCGCGCCAGAATCGTCTCGACCTCGGCCCGGCTGTATTCTCCCACCGGCTTGCGCTCCAGCACCTCGCCCTCGGCGTCGGCACTGGTGGTGGTTACCCCCAGCTGGCAGGTAGCCAGATAGCGCTTGTCCGAATCGAGCAAAAAGCCGGAAAACTTGGTCGCCTCGCCGAAACAGAGCGGCAGCAACCCACTGGCCAGCGGATCCAGATTGCCGGTATGGCCGGCCTTGGCGGCCTTGAACAACCGCTTGACCTGCTGCAATGCGGCATTGGAGGTCAACCCGATCGGTTTGTCGAGTAACAGAATGCCGTTGACGGGACGGCCTTTAGGACGACGCCTTGCCACTGACTGATTACCTCACTCGTCGCGTTGCTTGTCGGATTTGACCGCTGCATCGATCAGCTGCGACAGGGCGTTGCCCCGCGCCATGGATTCGTCGTACACGAAACGTAACGCCGGGACGGTACGCAGGGTCATGCGTCGCCCCAGTTCATGACGCAGAAAACCGCCGGCCCGGTTAAGCACATCCAGGCTGGCGGCAATATCCTGTTGTTGATCGTCGAGCACGGTAATAAAGACCTTGGCATGCGCCAGGTCGCGGGAGACTTCCACGGCGGAAACGGTCACCATGCCCAGGCGCGGATCCTGGATCTCCTGCTGAATCAGGGTAGCCAGTTCGCGCTGCATCTGTTCGCCGATACGCCGGGTGCGACTGAAGTCTTTGGCCATGAGCCTGCCGTTGGATAATAAACGCTGTCTGTGGCGGTTCAGATCTGACGGGCGACCTGGAACCGTTCATAGACTTCGATTTGATCGCCGACCTTGACGTCATTGTAGTTCTTGACGCCGA
The DNA here is from genome assembly GCA_964405505.1 of uncultured Thiohalophilus sp. GTDB lineage: Bacteria > Pseudomonadota > Gammaproteobacteria > UBA6429 > Thiohalophilaceae > Thiohalophilus. The sequence goes on along the minus strand of CAYOOC010000006.1, from coordinate 46,379 downwards.
TGCCGCATTCCATGCCCTGCTTCACTTCGTTCACATCGTCCTTGTAACGGCGCAGGGACTCCAGTTCCCCTTCGTAAATCACCACGTTCTCGCGCAATACGCGAATCGGGTTATGCCGCTTGACCACGCCCTCGGTAACCATGCAACCGGCGATGGCACCCAGTTTGGGGGAGCGGAAAACATCCCGAACTTCGGCCAGGCCAATGATCTGTTCCCGGGTCTCGGGGGAGAGCAGACCGCTCATCGCGGCTTTCACTTCATCGATCAAATCGTAAATGACGCTGTAGTAATGCAGGTCGACCTCTTCCTCGTCGATCAGGCGCTTGGCCACCGCATCGGCACGCACGTTAAAGCCGATCAAAATCGCGTTGGAAGCCACAGCCAGGTTGACGTCAGACTCGGTAATGCCACCCACGCCAGTGGCGACGATCTTGACCTTGACCTCGTCGGTGGAAAGTTTTTCCAGCGCGTCGGCAATCGCTTCAACCGACCCCTGCACGTCCGCCTTGAGCACAATGTTGACCACGCCAACCTCGCCCTCTTCCATCTGCGAGAACATGTTCTCCAGTTTGGCGGCCTGCTGACGGGCCAGTTTCACATCGCGGAATTTGCCCTGACGGTACATCGCGACTTCACGCGCCTTGCGTTCGTTGGGCACGACCACCGCATCATCACCGGCATTGGGCGTGCCGGAGAGACCAAGGATCTCGACCGGGATCGAGGGACCGGCCTCTTCCACCTGTTCAGCCTTTTCATTGAGCATGGCGCGCACGCGGCCGTACTCAAGACCGGCCAGCAGGATGTCGCCCTTGCGCAGCGTGCCTTTTTGAACCAGCACCGTGGCCACCGGACCGCGCCCTTTATCCAGACGCGACTCGATCACCACGCCCTGGGCATTACCCTCGCAGGTGGCCTTCAGTTCCAGCACTTCGGAAACCAGCAGAATCGCTTCCAGCAGTGCCTCGATACCCTCGCCGGTTTCGGCGGAAACATGCACAAACATGGTATCGCCGCCCCACTCCTCGGGAATGACATCCAGCTGCGCCAGTTCATTCTTGACCCGATCCGGATCGGCTTCGGGTTTATCCATCTTGTTGACCGCCACGATCAACGGCACACCGGCCGCCTTGGCGTGCTGCACCGCTTCCTTGGTCTGGGGCATAACGCCATCGTCGGCAGCGACGACCAGAATCACGATGTCCGTTGCCTGGGCACCACGGGCACGCATGGCCGTAAATGCCGCATGGCCCGGGGTATCCAGAAAGGTGATATCGCCGTTGTCCTGTTCGACATGGTAGGCGCCGATATGCTGGGTAATACCCCCGGCTTCACCGGACGCCACCTTGCTGCGGCGAATATAATCGAGTAGCGAGGTTTTGCCGTGATCGACATGCCCCATGATGGTCACTACCGGCGCGCGATGAATCGCTTCGCCGACTTCATCCTCGACGACCAGGTCCTCTTCAATGGCATCAGCCTTGAGCAATTTGACGGTATGCCCCATCTCCTCGACCACCACGGCCGCGGTTTCCTGATCCAGAACCTGGTTGATGGTCACCATGGAGCCCATGCCCATCATGACCTTGATGACTTCGGCGGCCTTGACGGACATTTTCTGCGCCAGCTCGGAGACGGTAATAGTTTCCGGCAGCGCCACTTCATGCACGATCGGTGCATTGGGACGCTGGAAACCGTGTTCCCCGGAGGAACCGGCTGCAGCAGGACGAGGTTTACCCGAGGAGCGCTTGCGACGCTTGCCTGACTTGTCGGCGGTAACGTGCAACTCCTGGCGGCCGTAGCGGGTAGCCCGGTCCTCTTCTTCACGGGTGCGTTCCTTACCCTTTTTGGCCTTGCTCGGACGCGCGCCCGGCTTGGTTTCCTTGACTTCCTCGGCCTGTTTGCGCGCGATTTCTTCCTGCTGCTGTTTGGCGGCGGCCGCTTCTTCTTCGGCCTTGCGCTTGGCTTCGAGTTCGACTTCGCGCGCCTTGCGTTCTTCTTCCTCGGCGCTGCGTTTGGCCTGCAGTTCCGCCTCACGCTGCTTGGCCGCTTCTTCGGCCTGACGACGTTCTTCTTCCAGCTTGGCCTTTTCAGCGAGAACTTTTTCGGCCTTTTCCTGTTCCTGTTCCATCACCGTACTGCGCTTGACATAAGTCCGTTTCTTGCGCACTTCGACGGTGACTGATTTACCTTTGCTCTGCCCGCCGGTCTGGCGAAGCTCGCTGGTTGACTTGCGGCTCAAGGTGATTTTTTTCGGTTCCTTGAGACCACTGCCTTCTGCACCATGTTTATTGCGCAGGAACGACAGCAACTCCATCTTTTCGGCATCCGTAATCGTCGCATCAGCGTCGGACACCGGCAGGCCTGCTTCCTTGAATTGTTCCAGCAGCCGATCTACCGATATACCTACCACTTCTGCGAACTGTCGGACGGTTACATCTGCCATATACTCTCTCTCCTGCTTCCTCAGCGTTCTGGTTTGTCGTTACTGACTCTGTTCTTCGGCAAACCAGGGTTCACGCGCTTTCATAATCAGTTGCGCGGCTTTCTCTTCATCCATCTCGTCAATTTCCATCAGCTCGTCGACGGATTGCTCGGCCAGATCTTCCATGCTGCAGATTCCCTTGCCGGCCAGTTTGTAGGCCAGGTTCTGATCCATACCTTCCATGTTGAGCAAGTCTTCGGCCGGCTCGGTGCTGTCGACGGTTTCCTCGGTGCTGATGGCCCGGGTCAACAGGACGTCCTTGGCCCGGCCACGTAATTCTTCAGCAATCGACTCGTCGAATTCCTCAATCGCCAGCAGTTCATCCATGGGGACGTAGGCGACTTCATCGATAGTTGTGAAACCTTCCTGTACCAGGATCGAAGCCACTTCTTCATCCACGTCCAGTGAGTGCATGAACTGTTTTTGAACCCGCTCGGATTCCTCTTCGCTCTTGGACTCCATATCCGCGACGGACATGACATTCAATGTCCAGCGGGTCAGCTCACTGGCCAGCTTGACGTTCTGGCCACCTCGACCGATGGCCTGGGACAGCTGTTCCTCGGCCACGGCGATATCCATAGTGCTGGTATCTTCATCCACCACGATGGATTCAACATCCGCCGGTGACATGGCGTTAATCACAAACTGGGCGGGGTTCTCGTCCCACAGGACAATATCGATACGCTCACCGGACAGCTCGTTGGATACCGCCTGGACCCGCGAGCCGCGCATACCGACACAAGCGCCGACCGGATCGATGCGCGAATCATTGCTGCGTACCGCAATCTTGGCACGCGAACCGGGATCGCGCGAGGCGCCGAGAATGTCGATCAAATCTTCACCGACTTCAGGGACTTCAATCTTGAACAGTTCGATCAAAAACTCGGGCGCGGTACGGCTGACAAACAGCTGCGGGCCACGCGCTTCGGGACGAATTTCCTTGAGATAGCCGCGAATCCGATCGCCGGGGCGCACCGATTCACGCGGGATCATGTCTTCGCGTGGAATAATCGCATCGGCGTTTCCGCCCAGATCGAGATAGACGTTACCACGTTCAACCCGCTTGACCACGCCCATAACCAGCTGACCGACCTTGCTTTCATATTCTTCAATAATCTGCGCGCGCTCGGCTTCGCGGACTTTTTGCACGATAACCTGCTTGGCGGTCTGGGCAGCGATGCGACCGAACTCGATCGATTCGACCTCTTCCTCGACAAAAGCGCCCACCTGGATATCCGGCTCTTCAACCTGGGCCGCGCTCACTGTGGTTTCGCGCTCGGGGTGCTCCATGGCGTCATCTTCCACCACTTCCCAGCGACGAAAGGTTTGATAATCGCCATTATCCCTGTCGATACTGACGCGCAGATCGACATCGGTGTTGTAACGTTTTTTGGTCGCCGTGGCCAGCGCCCCCTCGATGGCGCCAAAAATGGTATCCTTGTCCACGCCTTTCTCGTTGGATACCGCATCAACCACCATCAAAATTTCTTTGTTCATAACCCGGCCTCTGAAAGCAAAATCAAATGCAAGCTAACTGTTTAAATCCGTTGTCGCTTCGTTTCACAAAGCGATTAATGACTCTGCATAATCGCATCGTAATCGGGGACCAGATTGGCTTTTTCAACCTGATCCACGTTTAATTCGTACGCCTCACCAGCGTCATCGATAATCCGGACGACATTGTCATCCACGCTCTCGATACGTCCTGCCAGCTTGCGCCGCCCGTCAACCGCATGGCGCAGGCGCAGCCTGACCTTCTCACCGATAAAGCGGGTGTAATGTTCAGGCGTAAACAGGGGGCGATCCAGTCCCGGCGAGGAGACCTCGAGATTATACTGCCCCCGGATCGGATCCTCGACATCCAGCACCCCGCTAATCTGGTGACTGGCCTGCTCACAATCTTCCAGGGTGACACCCTCTGGCGAGTCAATAAAGACCCGAACCACTGTATGCCTGCCCTGGGACTGGTGCTCAACGCCCACCAGCTCGTAACCCAGCGCCTGTACGGCCGAGGCGATCAATGTGGTCAGCCTGTCTGTTGCCCGTCCCATTTTTCGGTACACCCCTAAACAAAAAGTGGGCGCGAGGCCCACTTCCTGAATAACACCAAATTCGTGCCGGATTGTAACACCTTATATATAGGCCCGGCAATCCTGCGGGGTGAAATTTACCGCCTTACCCCGCAGCATGCAAGGCCTGCGGCCATCATCGACTCAGGGAAATGCCGGAATGGTCGGGTCGACGTCGCGCACATCGGCTTCGGGGTGGTGCTGTTTGACCCTCTTTGAGAGCGTTTCCACCTGTTCCACCGGCACATCAACCATCATCAACAGGCGCCCCTGTTCGATCTGGGTCCAGAAGCCCTTCAGCCGGGTATTGGGAATGTTGACCGCCACCATGGTCGAGGCAAACAGCCCGATCAGGGCCCCGCCGACGGTGATCGAGCCGACCGACCAGACTTCCAGGCCAGCGACGATATAGCCCATCATCACGGCCAGACTGCCGAGTAGCACACCGGCAAAGGCCCCGACAATGGCCCCGAGCTGGGCGCCATGGACCAGATCGCTGCGCTGCAGCAGGGACGCTTCGGGCAGATCGTCCAGATCCATATCGGAACGGGCCAGCACATGAATATGCCGCTCCTCAACTTTTGCCAGCAACAATTCGTCATGAATCGCCTGGGCCGATTTGACATCGGGAAGCACAAAATATAACCGCCTTCTCATCACTGACCTCCTTCCTCATGATTGAGGGTTGGTCGGGCCAAGGCCCGAGCGTTGGAGAAGGATTTCGTCCTGTTATTTTCAGTATAGTTGACAAAAACAGTTTGAATAGTGCGATCCGTCCCGCAACGGCTCAGACTGAAACGCTTCCCGTCGCCATGTGCTGACTCTTCCCTTGTGGCCGACGCGCCCGACAGTCGCCGCGGCGCATCTCGCATTTCGACCTGTATTACAGATACCTGTTTTGCGTGTAGAGTGTCAGCACAGAGCCCGGCACTGGCGACCACACAGGAGGCACGTATGGCAACTCTGCAGTTTCTCGGAGCCATCGGCGAAGTCACCGGTTCGGCCTATCTGATACGCACCGCTCGCAGCACCCTGTTACTCGAGTGCGGTTTGCATCAGGGCCGCGGCGCCGATCAGGCCAATGAAGCGCCCTTTGAGTTTCGCGTGGCCGAGATCGACGCGGTCGTGCTCTCGCACGCTCATCTGGATCACAGCGGCCTGTTACCCAAACTGGTGAAGGAAGGCTATCGGGGGCCAATATACATGACCCGGGCCACCCACGATCTCATCGAGATCATGCTGCACGATGCGGCCTTTTTACAGATGAAAGATACCGAATGGGAAAACAAACAGCGCCGTCGTGCCGGCAAGGCCCCGCTCGAGCCGCTGTATACCGACCAGGATGTCGAGACCACACTGCAACAGCGTCAGACCCTCGATTACCAGCAACGTATCCCGATTTGCCCCGATGTACAGCTCCAGTATCATGACGCCGGTCATATCCTCGGCTCGGGGATTGTGGAACTGATACTCGAGGATAGCGACCCGCCCCGGCGGCTCGTCTTCTCCGGCGATCTCGGCAATATGCACCATCCATTGTTGCAGGATCCCGCGTTCCTGCAACAGGCCGATACCCTGTTGCTCGAGTCCACGTACGGGGATCGCAACCATCGTGCTTATCCCGATACGGTGGAAGAATTTCATCAGGCCCTGCAGGCCGCCAATGAGGCCGGTGGCAATGTTCTGATCCCCGCCTTCGCCGTGGGCCGTACCCAGGAGATCCTGTTCTGGCTGGGCAAGTTTTATCGCCAGGGACGCTTGCCCCAGCATCAGATCTTTCTCGACAGCCCCATGGCCATTGCTGCCAGCGAACTCTATTTTCGCTATCTGCATCTGTTCAACGACGATGATGCCCAGGCCTTCGTTGAGACGGTCAAACATCGCTGGGAGGAGTGGTTACCGGGTCTGCGTTGTACCCGTACGGTCGAGGAATCGATGCAAATTAACCAGATTCACGGTGGCGCGATTATCATCGCCGGCAGCGGCATGTGTACTGGCGGGCGTATCAGCCACCACCTGAAAAACAATCTCTGGAAAAACAATACACATCTGATCATTGTCGGTTTTCAGGCCGCCGGGACCCCCGGCCGCGCCCTGGTCGACGGGACAGAACGGCTCAAGCTGTTCGGTCACGACGTCAGTGTCAAAGCCCATATCCATACCCTTGGCGGTTTCAGCGCCCATGCCGATCAGCAACATCTGCTCGAGTGGGCCGGCCACTTCCAACCCCGACCGAAGCTCTATCTGGTGCACGGCGAACAGGATAAACGCGAAATCCTGCAGGAACAGTTCCGGCAGCAATACGACTGGAACGCCCGCCTGCCCGCCTACAAGGAAAAAATTGAGCTGTAAGAAACTCTCTTTTCTCTCCTCTCTGGAATGAAACGCGGAGGACGCAAAGACGCAGAGAAAACTTGTAAAAGTTGGCAGATAGCAGATGGCAGATGGCAGTTAACAGAGGCAGGTGCGGCTGTGCCGCGTTTTGAAAGACAGGGTAGGATACGTGCAACGCACCATCCTGAGGGCAGTAGCGAGGGATGAATAACGAGTCATGCGGATAGGCGTTGTTATCTCGGTGAACAGTGGAATCAATCAAGAAATAAATTATTCCTTTGCGTTCTTTGCGTCTTTGCGCCCTTTGCGTTATTTCCAGATATCTGAAAAGTGCTCATCCGACGGATGATTCTCATCCCCGGCCAGGCTGTGCTAAGTTAGGTGGTAACTAGTTAATCAGGACGGGAATCCTCATGCGTATTGCACTCATTGGTCTGGGCAAGATGGGGGCCAATATGGCCCGCCGGCTGTTGCGCCAGGATATTGAAGTGGTGGGCTATAACCGCTCGCCCGATATCGTCAACCAGCTGGCGGAGGAGGAAAACCTGATTCCCGCCGAAAGTCTGGAAGTGGCCATCACGCAACTGCCAACACCGCGTATCGTCTGGCTGATGCTGCCGGCCGGCGAGGTCACCGAACAGACCCTGCAGGCCCTGCCCGGTCTGCTGCAACCGGGCGATATCGTGGTCGACGGGGGCAATGCCAATTATCACGACAGCCAGCGCCGCGCGGCCATGCTGGCCGAACACCAGATTGGTTTTGTCGATGCCGGAACCTCCGGCGGGGTCTGGGGACTGAGCGAAGGTTACTGCATGATGGTCGGCGGCGAACGGGCTCACGTGGACCCCCTGCTGCCGGTCCTCAAGGCACTGGCCCCTTCCCCCGATCAGGGCTGGGCCCATGTCGGCCCGCCCGGCGCCGGGCATTTCACCAAGATGATTCATAACGGTATCGAATACGGCATGATGCAGGCCTATGCCGAGGGTTTCGCCCTGCTGCAGGGCAAACAGGAGTTTGAGCTGGATCTGGGACAGATCAGCGAACTGTGGCGTCACGGTTCGGTGGTGCGCAGCTGGCTGCTGGATCTGAGCGCCGGTTTTTTACAACAGGATCAACAACTGACCAATATCACTCCTTATGTCGCCGACTCCGGCGAGGGGCGCTGGACGGTGATGGAGAGCATCGATCAGGGTACCGCCGCACCGGTGCTGGCACTGGCCCTGCACATGCGCTTTGCCAGCCAGGATGAGACGGCCTATGCCAACCGGATACTGGCCAAAATGCGCGAAGCCTTTGGCGGCCATGCGGTAAAATCCGAATGATGGAACTGGAACCCTGCACCTTTATTGTCTTCGGCGCGACCGGCAACCTGGCGCGTAACAAACTGCTGCCTGCTCTTTACCATCTGGAAGAAGCCAACCGGCTTCCGGATGAGATGTGCGTGGTCGGTTTCACCCGCCAGGCCATGAGCGAAACCCAGTGGCATGACGAGATCACCGAACTGTTACGTGAGCGTGCCCGCGACGGCCTTAACGATAACGTTATGCAGCGCCTGTTACAGCGCCTGCATGTGTTCAGTGGTGATATGACTCAGGGCGATTCATTACAGGACCTCAAGGCCTATCTGGAGTCCAATGCCAGCATCCCGGCAAATCTGGTGTTTTATATGGCAATTCCGCCTTCGTACTACTCGGCGGTCAGCCAGGCTATTGCCGGCGCGGGGCTGAACAACGAGGATCAGGGCTGGCGGCGCCTGGTGATCGAAAAACCGTTCGGCTACGATGTGCAAAGCGCCACTCAGCTGGACGAAAACCTGCAAAAAACCTTCCGTGAAAAACAGATCTTTCGTATCGATCATTATCTTGGCAAGGGCATGGTGCAAAACGTACTGGTCTTCCGCTTTGCCAACCTGATGCTGGAACCGTTGTGGAATCGCAATTATATTGACCACGTGCAGATCACCCATTCGGAGACCCAGGGGATAGCCGGTCGCGCGGCGTTTTATGATCGGGTCGGTGCCATGCGTGACATGATCCAGAGCCACCTGTTGCAAATGCTGACGCTGGTCGCCATGGAACCCCCGGCCAACCTGGATGCCGAGTCCCTGCGTGACGAGAAGGTCAAGGTACTCAAGTCGATCCGCCCCATTCCCCGGCGCGCCATCAATGCGCACGCCTATCGGGCCCAGTATACCCGCGGCAAGATCGACGGCCGTAATGTGGCCGGGTATGTCGATGAAAACGGCGTCCCTCCCGACAGTACGACCGAAACCTATGCCTCGCTGAAACTGTATATCGATAACTGGCGCTGGCGTGGCGTGCCTTTCTATTTGCGTACCGGCAAGCGGCTGGCCCAGAACAGCTCCATGATCAGCATCCGTTTCAAGCATCCGCCGCAACAGCTGTTTCGCAAGACCCAGATTGAAAAACTCAAACCCAACTGGATCCTGCTGGGTATCCAGCCGCAGGAATGCCTGCGTATGGAACTGCAGGTCAAGGAACCGGGGCTGGAGATGCAGACCCACACCACCCGCATGGACGCCAGTTATTGCGGCATCAACGCCTATCCACTCGACGCCTACGAGACCCTGTTGCTGGATGTCATCGAAAACGATCGCTCGCTGTTTTTACGTTACGACGAAATCCAGCTGGCCTGGGAAGTGGTCGATCCCATCGTCAAGGCCTGGGACAGCGACAACGAGTTCATCCACACCTACCCCGCCGGCAGCTGGGGCCCGCCCGAAGACACCCGCCTGTTCGATCACGAAGACCACGACTGGCGCAACTCGCTCGACGAAGAATGAAACACGGTATTAGATATAAACTGTATATAACGCAAAGAACGCAGAGGCGCAAAGTTCGCAAAGGAATAATTTATTACTTAATTTATTCCACAATCCGTAAAGATAACAGTACTTATCCGAATGCCTTGCTATTCGTCCCTCTGTACTGCTCAAATGATGGCGCGCAACACGGCATCCTACCCGGTTTTAATTGCGGCACAGCCGCGTCTACCTCTGCCAACTGCTAACTGTCACTGCCAACTTTTACATAATTTCTTTGCGTTCTCAGCGTCTTTGCGTCCCTTGCGTTAGATATCTATTTATCAATATTCCCCGCATACCAGGCGGCGCCGAGCAGGCCGGCGCGGGGGGTGGTGATGGCCCTGACCGGCATGGTCTCGAGCAGCTCGTTCATGGGCGGTTTGTTGTTAAAGGTGGCAAGAAAATCGCTCTCGCACAGCGCCCCAAGCAGATGGGTGGTGATACCGCCGGCCAGGTAAACACCGCCGGTGGCCAGTCCCACCAGGGCCAGGTTGGCGGCGCAGCTGCCATAGATACGTAAAAACAGCTTGAGTGCCAGCACTGCCCGCGGGTCGTCCCCCGCCAGTGCCAGGCGGCTGATGGTCGCCGGCGCGTCATCCGTCTGTAATACCGGTTCGGTCTCGACACCGTGGCGCCAGGCATAATAGCGATACAAGCGCACCAGTCCCGGCCCGGAGAGGATATGCTCGTAACTGACCCGGGCACTGTCGCGATGCAAAAACCCCAGCAATTCGTCCTGTTCTTCATCCAGCGGGGCAAAATCCATGTGGCCGCCTTCAGATGGCAGAACCGTGAATGTGCCCTGATCAACACTGACCAGCGCCATGCCCAGGCCGGTGCCCGGCCCCAGCACGACCCGATTGCCGCCACTCACCTGCCCGGTCTGCAGTATGTGATAATCCGTCTCGCCGAGGGTCGCCAGACTGTAGGCGTTGGCGACAAAATCATTGACCAGATGAACCTGCCCGATGGCAAAACGTTGCTCCAGCTGTTCACTATCCAGTGTCCAGGGCAGATTGGTCAGGGCGACGCGCCGCTCACGAACCGGCCCGGCCACCGCAAAACAGGCCGACGCTATCCCGGACTCGATGCCCTGCTCGGTCACAAAGCGTTCCAGGATAATTTCAAAGTCGGGAAAGTCGCGGGCGGGATAGTGCTGTTCGGCATGAACGACGATCTGGCCCGCCCGTACCTCGGCCAGCAGGAGCCGACAGTTCGTCCCACCCAGATCGCCGGCAATAATCACGTCGACTCCGGCAGCTCGCTGGCGGCGGCCCGATCCAGATACCATTCAATGCGTCCCTGTGGGGCCAGTTTCTGGACCGGAAATTTGCGCTCGGTTTCGGAACCAAACACCCGGGCGACCACGGGTGCCTTCGTCTCGCCACTGACCAGCAGCATAAGATAACGGGCCGTATTGAGTACCGGATAGGTCAGGGTGACACGCCAGTTGTTCAGTTTTTCCACATAGACACTGACTACCGGACTATCGTTGACAGTCAATGCCGAGCTCTCAGGAAACAGTGATGCGATGTGTCCATCATCACCGACCCCCAGCATAATCAGATCAAAACAGGGCTGTCCATTGGCACCCCGATTGACATTTTCCAGCTCCTGGCGATACGCCACCACCGTGGTTTCAATATCCGGCTGGACATGGATGGGATGCACATTGGTATCCGGAATCGGGACATGATCGATCAGGGCTTCACGGGCCATGCGATAGTTGCTGTCGGGGTGATCGGGCGGCACATCCCGCTCATCTCCCCAGTAAAGATGGATTTTGTCCCAGTCAAGATTCTCTCGCTGTAACAATTCGTAAACCGGTTTCGGTGTCGAACCACCGGCCAGCGCAACATGAAAACTGTTGCGGGCACGAATCGACTCATTGGCCAGTTCCACCCAACGTTGCACGGCAGCACGGACCAACTGCTCGCGGTTGTCATAAACCTGATACGGTTGCTGAGATTTCAAGCACGGACTCCTGCGTTGATTCGCTCGTCAAATCAACATACACTGCTTTGTGTACTGATTCTATAACTTGGCGAGTTCCCGTTCCCATGTCAAGACATGCAGCCTCCAGCCAGATTGAGGAAAACGGTTACCAGAAAGCCTGCGATCTCCTGCATGAATGCCGGACGCGGGTTGGTTTTCTTGCCAGCCCGACAGACAGCGATAATTATCGGCGCATCTGGTCACGTGACGGCGTCATTCTCTCTCTGGCCGCCCTGCTGACCGAAGAACCCGAACTGCTTGAGGCGGCAAAAGAAACATTGCACACCCTGGCGCGCTACCAGGGCCCCCATGGCGAAATTCCCAGTAATGTGGACCCGGCCGCGCAACGTGTCAGTTACGGCGGTACCACCGGGCGGGTAGATGCCTGTCTGTGGTTTGTCATTGGCTGTGGTGAATACTGGAAAGCCAGCGGCGATCGCGAATTTATCGAAAAAATGGTACCGGTACTGGAAAAAATCCGCTTCCTGCTCGGCGCCTGGGAGTTCAACAACCGCGGGCTCATCTATGTACCGCAAGCCGGTGACTGGGCCGATGAATATCTGCATTCCGGTTATGTGCTGTATGATCAGCTGCTTTATCTCCAGGCCCTGCGCACCCTGCGAACCGTCCATCATGACTTGCAGGGCACCAGCGATCATTCTCTCAAGGAACGCATCGCTCATCTAAAACACCTGATTCAAGCCAACTACTGGTTTCATAACGGGGATGGCATCCCCGATGATGCCTATCACGAAATTCTTTATCGCAAGGGGCGGGAGGCAGAATCCGGCTGTGCCGGACGCTACTGGATGCCCTTTTTCTCCCCCACCGGCTATGGCTATCGTTTCGATGCCTTTGCCAATATTCTTGCGTCGCTGCTGGATGTGGCCGAGGAGACACAGAGTGAAGCGGTAGACGAGTTTATTCACACCATTACACCGAAAAAACTGTCCCTGATCCCGGCATTTCACCCGGTCATTCACCCCCCGGACCGGGACTGGAAGGATCTGCAAATGACCTTCTCCTATACTTTCAAGAATAAACCGCACGAGTATCATAATGGCGGATTGTGGCCGATGCTGACCGGCTTTTATGTCGCCGATCTGGCCCGTCGTGGCAAAAGCGCGCTTGCCCAGCAGTACCTGGACGGCATACATCAGGCCAATGCCCTGGACAGTGATGAAGTATCCTGGAGCTTTCCCGAGTTTGTTCATGGCAGCAAGTTCACTCCTGGCGGTACCCGCAAACAGGGCTGGAGTGCCGCTGCCGCATTAATTGGCCACTGGGCCATCAAAGGCAAAAAACTGTTTCGTATCGACCATGACTGAGCGCGTTCTGATCTGTACCGATCTGGATCGAACTCTGATCCCCAACGGCCATCCGCCGGAGTCGCCTATGGCACGCCCGCTTTTGCGCCGACTGGTAGAGCGGGATGAGGTCTACCTGGCCTATGTATCCGGGCGTGACAAAGTATTATTAAACGAAGCGATCCGGGAATGGCAGTTACCAATGCCCGATTATGCGATCGGGGACGTCGGCACCACGTTATACACCATTAACGGAAACCACTGGCAGCTGATGAGTCCGTGGCAGGAAGAGATCAGCCGGGACTGGGGCGATTACCAGCGCACCGATATTGCCGACTGGTTGCAGGATATTGACGCACTGACCCTGCAGGAATTGCACAAACAGAACGATTACAAACTCAGTTATTATGCTCCTGTCGATATCTCTGTCGAGACGCTGTTGAGCGACATCCGACAGCGGCTGGACGCCCGACACCTGCGCTACAACCTCATCTGGAGTATCGATGACTTCAAACAGATCGGTTTGCTGGATATTCTGCCGCAACAGGCCAACAAACTGGAAGCCATTCGGTTTTTAATGCAGTCGCAGGCATTCCCCGTCGATACCACTGTCTTCTCCGGCGACAGCGGCAATGATCTTGAAGTACTGACCAGCGAAATTCAGGCCAGCCTGGTCAACAATGCCAGTGATGCCATCAAACAGCAGGCCACCGACATGGCCCAAAAAAATGGCTATGCCGATCGACTCTATATCGCCCGGGGGAATTTTCTGGACATGAACGGCAACTACGCCGCCGGCATCCTTGAAGGCCTGGCCCACTATATCCCCCAAATCAAGCAATGGCTATCAGAAGCGGGAAGTAGTCAGGATCGTGGAAGTTAACGCAAAGAACGCAAAGACGCAGAGTTCGCAAAGAAAGTTATTTATTCTTAATACAACAATTCAACTATCCAAATAATCCAGAAATAAAACTTTGCGCTCTTCGCGTCTTTGCGTCCTTTGCGTTATATATCCCCATCCCTCTATTTAGTCATTCGGAATCCGGATTTTATCGAGGAAGTTGTAGTATTCAATCCCTTCGACAATACCGTCGGCATAGCTTTTTTCCGTAAAATAGATCCGGGGTTTGTCATGTAATTTGTCCAGTTCCGGGCTGTGGTTGGCAACGACCACACCGAGAGTGCTGCCCTGCAGCATCTCCTCGTCGTTACCCGAGTCACCGACAACCAGGATACGGTCCAGCGGAATTCCCCATTTCATCGACAAGTAACGTATCGCCAGCCCCTTGGAGGCACGAATAGGTAATAAATCCAGGTGGGTTTTCTCCGAAAGAATTGCCTTGGCGTGCAGATCGTGGCGCCGCAAATGGCGCTTTATCTCCCGGACACTCGGGGCTTTTTCGAGATCGAGCTTGTAGCTTATCTTGTGTTCGCGTTGCTCACTTTCCGGCGCCAGTTCAACGCCCGGACATTTATCCATAGCCTTGCGCAAGACTCGTGGCTCCCATCGATAATCCAGATTTCGTCTCCAGAGATTATCTTCCACAATACGTTCGTCCTGGTGTACGTAATGAATTTCCGTACCAACCGACGTTACAAGAATGTCCGGGGTTGGCAGATTATAACGCTTGAGAAAATTCAGAGTTGAGTCCAGAGTGCGTCCGGTAGCCAGTCCAAAGCCAATATCCTTGCCGTTTTCTTTCAGATAGTTCAACAGACGTTTGAGCGCGGCCTTGTCGCCGAACAGAGCATTATCGATGGCGGTAAATCCAATCCGGTCCAGCGAAACCAGACGCGTTTTACCTGTCGGCACAAAAGGCGCACGGTAATGGTGTGCACGAAAGCCACTGATTTTCTCCAGATAGGTTTTGGCATGGCCTTCCCAGCTGTAATGCCGATGAGCGCCTTCATAACCCTGCTTTGACCAGAGTCGCCATTGCTTGCGATCCGAGAGGACCGTGAGAAGTGCATCGGCAATCCCTTCGCTATCAAGGGGGTCGATCAAAACACCATTCTGACAATTGGCAATGATCTCACTCGGCCCACCGTCATTGGTTGCCACAATGGGAAGACCACTGGCCGCGGCTTCTATCAGGGTCAGCCCGAACGGCTCGGTGAGTGCCGGATTGACGAATACGCCCTGGGTGCGGGCTGCGAGTCGATAAAGTGCCGGGACATCGTCACTTTTGTGATGCTTGGGGTAGGCGACTTTACCGTAAAGGTCGTATTTGTCGAACAGTAGCAGAAGTTCTTTGAGAACCTCCCGGGCTCCCTTTTCCATTTCGGGAATATTGTCGCGATTACCGGCAACAATCACCAGGTTAGCTTTTTTTTGCAGCTCGCGGGATTCGCCATAGGCCCTGACCAGGGTGGTAATGTTCTTGCGTTCATCAGCGCGAGACAGGGCCAGTATCATCGGTTTGTCCGGTTCCCGGAGAAAGCGCGCCAGCTCAGTGGCGATTGCCGGTGGCTTTTCGTCTTTTTCAGGTGGTCGGTAACGACTGATATCCACGCCCGGCGGGATGACTTCCATGCGTGAAGGATGATAATTATCGTATTTGGCGTATTGCTCCTCGACCTCCTGATGGGTGCTGGCGACAATCATTGCCGCCGTGCCCAGCGCGATTTCTTCGGCTTCGATACGCTGGCTCAGATTATACTGTGACTCCAGTTTTTCTTTCTTGATTCCCTTGGTAAGCAACTGACGCTGTTTTTCCCGGCCGAGTGAGTGGCCGGTAAAGATCATCGGCGATCCCAGCAGGCCTGCCACACGGGCGGCAACCAGGCCGGCGTCGGCATAGTGCCCATGAATAAAATCCGGCACCTGGCCAACCGAGCGAATATGCTGCAGGGCATGATCGATAAATTCATCCAGATGGGGCCACAAGACTTCCTTGCGCAGATAACGCCGGGGTCCGCAGCGCAAGCGGATCAGATTGGCTTTTGGGGAGAGCGCTTCCTGTGGGCGGCTGTAGTCAGAATCGACCTTGGGATCTTCCACCAGTCGGGTCAAAAGATCGACACGGGCAACATC
This sequence comes from uncultured Thiohalophilus sp., assembly GCA_964405505.1. Taxonomy (GTDB): domain Bacteria; phylum Pseudomonadota; class Gammaproteobacteria; order UBA6429; family Thiohalophilaceae; genus Thiohalophilus. The sequence goes on along the minus strand of CAYOOC010000006.1, from coordinate 30,334 downwards.
GTTCCGTTCTGCAAGCGCTCTGGCCAGTTCCACCACATACAGGGTTTGACCACCGGTATCGGCATCACGCCCGAGTTCGAGGTTTTTGGCCCGGATCAGACCATGCACGCTGATTAAAACTATATACAGTTTGTCGTCATCGTTATTATTTTTCATAGTGTCCAGAGATAGCGATAATGGCGATAGAACGCCTCGTCCTGACTGATAGCGCCGCGCAAGCGGCAGATCGCCGAAGCGAATTCCACGGCCCGTTGCAGTTTAATTTCATCCGGCCACTCTCTGAGCAGTCCCGCGAGCCAGACGGCACTGAAGCCATCGCCGGCCCCAACCGTATCGACCAGACGTCCAACCTCGACGGGAGCGATCATGCGGGTTTCCTCCGGGTTCACCAGCATGGCCCCCTCACTGCCGCGCGTCACTATAGCCGCCTGCCAGCCGTAATGTTCAAGCATGCCACGCGCGGTCTCCTCAATACTTTGATTATTATCAATTCGGCAATCGCTCAGCGTGGCCAGTTCGTTGTCGTTCAGCTTGATCCAGTTTATGTCCTGTAACAGTTCAGTAAGTTGCGCCCTGTTCCACCATGGGGCACGCAGATTGATATCCATGAAAATCGAAGGTGCGCTCTGGCGCAACAGGGAGAGGGTCTGCGCCGAATCCGGCAGGCGACTGATCAGTGAGCCGTGATAAAGTGTGCCATAGGCAGGATAATCGTACAGATTATTGACCATATCGGACATGACATGGTCATAGGCGACATCCGGGACAATATCGAAATCGGGCTGGCCGTTTTCCAGGCTGACCCGGACCTGGCCGGTGGGATGGTCGGGGTCCTGAAACACGGCCGAGGTATCCATTTCCCATTCATCCATGGCGCGCAGAATCCGGTCTCCCAACCGGTCATGGCCAACCCGGCTGACGAACAACGGCGCCAGTCCCAGTCCCTGCAGGTGCCAGGCGACATTGAACGGCGCACCGCCGAGAACTTCGGTGCCATCCGGAAAAATGTCATACAATACTTCGCCAAAAACAACGGGGCGCATCTGCGTTGACAACCCTGTCATGCCCGTCTCCTTCGGGCGCCATTCACCCTATTTGTCATACAAGCGATGCCTGTGGTCATACAGGCCGCTTTCAAGCTTTTCTGGCATAAAATTTGTAGGGTATTTATGATAACCGAACATGTGTTTATAATCGTCATCGACCCCATTCCTGACCAATCAGGTTAAGCATTTATTATGTCCGTAGAACACATCATAGAACGCGCCTACGAGATTCTCAATCAGTCGATTGTCCATTATCGCGGCAAACCGGTGGGAACCGTTGCCGCACTGAAACACACGCATCTTGCGGCCGCGAACTATGAAGAATGCTTTATTCGCGACTTTGTCCCCTCCGCGCTGGTATTTCTGGCAGACGGCAAGCCCGAGATTGTGCGCAATTTTCTGGAGGCGGTTCTGGAATTGCGAACCAGCGAACGCACGGTTGCCGGTCACGAAATCCAGCCGGGTGTCATGCCGGCCAGTTTTACCGTCGCCACCGACTTCGACGGTAACGAACGACTGCAGGCCGACTTTGGTGAAAAAGCGATTGGCCGGGTCGCCCCGGTGGATTCCATGATGTGGTGGTTGATTCTGCTGTACATCTACACCCACAGTACCGGCGATGATTCACTGGCCAAACGGGCCGACTTCCAGCAGGCCATGCGACAGATTTTGCATCTGTGTCTCAAGGATACCTTTGAGGTCACTCCGGCCCTGCTGGTGCCCGACGCCTGCAGCATGATCGATCGCCGCATGGGGATTTACGGTCATCCTCTGGAGATCCAGGCACTGTTTTACGGAGTATTGCGCATCATCCATTCTTTGCTCGAGGATAAGGAACCCGAAAGCGATCATTCCCTGGTCGACACCGCCATGACCCGTGAACAGGCCCTGCAGAGCTACGTGCGTCTGTTCTACTGGCTCGATCTGCGGCGATTGAATGAAATTCATCGCTATACCACCGAGGAATTCGGCCAAGACAGTGTCAATGTCCTTAATGTCTATCCCGAGTCGATTCCCGACTGGGTGATTGAGTGGATGCCCAACGACTGCGGGTATCTGGTTGGCAATGTAGGCCCCGGACGTATTGATTTTCGTTATTTCTCGCTGGGCAACCTGCTGGCCATTATGTTCGGCCTGGCCTCCGATGAACAGTCCGAGCGGATCATTCGCCTGTATGAACTGCGCTGGCCGGACCTGGTCGGCGCCATGCCACTAAAAATCATCTATCCCGCCATGGAGGGACTGGAATGGCAGGTACGCACCGGTAGCGATCCGAAAAACGCAGCCTGGTCATACCAGAATGGCGGGAACTGGCCCGTCTTGCTATGGCCCTTCGTGGCCGCAGCACAGAAAACCGGTCGCGGGGATCTGGCCGAACGCGCCTTCCAGATCGCCCTGAACAAACTGCCGCTGGATGAATGGCCGGAGTATTATGATGGCCGTTCCGGGCGCCTGATCGGCCGGCGCTCGAACAGTCATCAGGTCTGGACCGCGGCCTCGTTGATCTTTTCCTACAAACTGCTGGAAAATCCCGAATTGATCGATCTGCTCCCCCATTAAAGAAGAACCAGCCATGGTCTTGTAGCGGCCATATTCGGTATAATTTCGCGGTCTATCTAACAAGCCCTCTGTCATGTCAGACGAACCTGTTGAACTCAATGCCGCCGAACTGCGGCAAAAGCTGAACCTGGAAACCGGGAAACTTCCCTGGTCCGAATTGCAACGCCACTTTGCTCGCGGCGTTGTGGTGGTTGTCGGTCCACAGCTGGATCTGATTAAAGTTGCCGCGGCATTCGCCGAGGATGACAGGCGTCGTATCGAACAGTGGATTCAGCAAGAGCAGCTTGTCCGTGCACATGACGAGCATGCGTTGAAGTGGACCGAACAGGAACCCGATTTCTGGAGTGTGGTGGTCGCTCCCTGGGTGATCGTGCAGGAAATCACTCCTCACTGATAACTTTCGATTGCCCCGGTATTACACCCGATACTCGATATCCTCGCTCAACACCTGTTTCAGTACCCTTATTACCTGCTCGCGGGATTTATCATCATAGGGCCGGGCTGCCACCTTGCCCCATACCGGAGCTGGCCAGGCCGGATCATCATGGTGTCGCACGATATGGTGGATATGCAGCTGCGGAACCACATTGCCCAGCGCCGCTACATTGAGTTTATCCCCGTTAAACCCGCTCATGATGGCCTCCCCTAACCTTGAAGATTCATTCATTAGCTGGCGTTGATCCGCCGGTGATAACTGGTAAATCTCCTCGATATCCTCGCGATCGGGCACCAGAATAAACCAGGGGTAGTTGGCATCCTGCATTAACAATACATGACACAACGGCATTTTACCGAGCAAAAGACAGTCCTTTAGCAGCTTTGAATGGATCTCCGTCAAGAGACAGACTCCTCATTTGTCGCTATAAAATCTTCTGCCAGCGCGAGCTTTTTCCGGCGAGTCAGCTTGCGGATTTCGGCTTCGCGTTTGGCGGCCGCCGAGCGACTGGCACAGGATTCCCGGTAGACCAGCTTCACCGGACGCCGGGCACGCGTATACCGGGCACCCAGTTTGTTATCCTGGTTATGCTCAGCAACCCGGCGCTCGGGATCGACGGTAATGCCGGTATAAAGGCTGTTATCACTGCATTTCAGCATATAGACATACCAGGCATTCGATTTTTTGACCATTTCGTGCATAATCAAACAGTGTTATAGCAATCGCTGACCCGATCGGCTAATTATGAAGTAAATCATGGCATCCGGCATCTTTCAATTTTCCCTGCCACTTGGCATCCTGATCTTCCTGGCTGCCGCCGTTGTTATCGCCATCTTCGGCGTCAGGATGACCCATGTGGCCCGTCAGCTGGCCATCCGGACCCGTATGGGCGAGGCCCTGATGGGGACCGTCTTTATCGGCGCCTCCACTTCCCTGTCCGGTATTATGACTTCCGTTACCACAGCCAGCTATGGCTATGCGGAATTGTCGGTCAGCAATGCGCTTGGCGGTATCGCGGCCCAGATGCTGTTTCTCGCCATTGCCGACATGTTTTACCGCAAAGCCAACCTGGAGCATGCCGCCGCTTCCGCCGAAAATCTGATGATGACGGCCTTTCTCATTATATTATTGAGTATCCTGTTGTTTGCCACAACGGTACCCCATATCAGTATTTATTCGATTCATCCCGCCAGTCCGCTGCTGATCATCTTTTACCTGTTCAGTATTCATATCCTTGCCAGAACACACCAGATGCCGATGTGGGTACCTAAAAACACACGCGATACCCGCCATGAATCGACCAACAAGCTATCTCGCCGTGTCCCCGGAGTTGAAAAATTGTGGATACAGTTTGCCATCTGCGCGGCAATGGTTGCCGCGGCTGGCTGGGTCCTGGCCCAGACCGGCATGCAAATCAGTCAGCAAACCGGTTTATCCCAGGGGGTGGTCGGGGGTGTATTTACGGCGATCTCTACCTCATTACCTGAACTGGTGATTGCCGTGGCGGCAGTGAGAATGAAGTCATTGACTCTCGCGGTCGGCGACATCGTCGGCGGTAATCTCTTCGATACACTGTTTATCGCTGTGTCTGATTTTGCTTACCGCGAAGGAGCAATCTATGCGGCCATATCGTCGACAGAAACAACCTGGCTGGCGATTACGTTGATAATGAGCGGTATACTGATGGTCGGGTTGTTGCACCGGGAACGTCATGGCCCGGGCAATATAGGCTGGGAGAGTGTCTTGTTGATAACAGTCTATTTGCTGGGGTTGCTGGCCCTGCTACTGAGATGACCCCGGATTCAGCCCCGTAAAACAGACAATATCCCTGCCTGTCGCACACTATCGAACCGCCAGCCTGCGTCACGCCAAGCAGGCGGCACTTGATGAAAACGGACTGTCTATTAACTGGACAGGGTGTAACCTCTGAGGTTTCTGGCAAACTCTTCCAGAGCGGCAATCCCGGTGCGTTCCGCATCGCTGCACCACTGTTGCAACCATTGCAGACGCAAGGCGGAATTGGTTGCCGAACGCGCCCAGAGTTCCTTGAGTTGCTGTTTGAAGCGGTACACCGTCTCCAGGGTCTGATTCTGACTCAACGCTTCGTTCAGAATCCGGTTGTCCTGGCTGTCCAGGTTGATATCTTCGCGCGTCATCCATTTGCGCAAACGACGGTAAAATCGCCGGTAACCGGCTCCCAGGCCGTCTCGTTCTGCCTGCAAGACCGGGGTGATAACCTGTCGGCCATACAACTTGAGCACGTGAAACCGGTTGCGCATTACCGCACGCAGGGTCTCCGTATCCAGGACTCGCTTGTCGGCCACTCGCCGACTGCGCGGCGCAACGGTTCGAACCCGGGCCAGCCCCAGCATGCTCATCAGGCGAATATAGACCCAGCCCATGTCCAGCTCCCACCATTTATTGGCCAGTTTGGCTGACACGGCATGCGCATGGTGATTGTTGTGCAGCTCCTCCCCGCCGATCAGAATCCCCCAGGGGACGATATTGCGCGACGCATCGCGGGTCTCGTAATTACGATAGCCCCAGTAATGACCGATTCCGTTGATCACGCCGGCCGCCCAGATTGGAATCCAGAGCATTTGCACCGCAAAGATGGTAATCCCGATGGGGCCGAACAGGATGATATTCATTATCAGCAATAACATGATGCCGGCGAACGGATGGGGGGTGTAAACATGACGTTCCAGCCAGTCATCGGGCGTGCCCCTGCCATACTGTTCCAGCGTTTCCTGATTGATCGATTCGGCCCGATACAGCTCGCTACCCTGCAACAATACCTTGCGAATCCCCTTGACCTGGGGGCTGTGAGGATCCTCCTCGGTTTCACATTTGGCGTGATGCTTGCGATGAATCGCCACCCACTGACGGGTCACCATGCCGGTGGTCAGCCACAACCAGAAGCGAAAAAAATGACTGATGATCGGGTGCAGTTTGACGCTGTTGTGCGCCTGGGCCCGGTGCAGAAAAATGGTCACACTGGCAATGGTGATATGGGTCACAACCAGGGTCCACAGGACCAGTTGCCAGGGTGTCAGGGACCAGAGCCCCTCAAGATAAGTCATCATTAATATTCTCGCTAACTCGGTGTTCGTTTAAAAATAGAACTCAAAAGGATTATTTTCCACGCCACTGGACATTATAAAGGTCATGACGGCGATCATGCAGATTCTGCACCGTGCCGCTGTTGCGGGCCACCTGCAAGGTTTCGGGACGTAAATCGGCAATCGCGACCGTTTCTGCATTGGGGGTGGTATCGGCCGCAATCCCGTCCCGCGCAAAGGGAAAATCACAGGGTGTCAGGATACAGCTCTGGGCATACTGAATATCCATGTTATGCACATTCGGCAGATTCCCGACATTCCCTGACATAACGACATAAAACTGATTTTCAACCGCCCGGGCCTGGCAACAGTAACGGACCCGTAAATAGCTCTGGCGCTCGTCCGTGCAAAACGGGACAAACAGAATCTGAACCCCCTGATCCGCCAGGTGCCGCCCCAGCTCGGGGAATTCCGAGTCGTAACAGATCAACACCCCGATAGGACCGCAATCGGTTTCGATGGCATTAACCGCGCGGCCGCCCTCGATATTCCACCAGTAAACCTCGTTCGGGGTGGGATGGATTTTGGCCTGCTCGTGAACCCGCCCGTCGCGTAAAAATACGTAGGAGATATTCTCCACCCGGCCGCTCTCGACCCGGGTCGGATGCGAGCCGCCGATGATATTGATATTGTAGCGCAGCGCCATCTCACGCAGCGCTTCGACAAAATGAGGCGTGTACTTGGTCAAAGCTTCAATCGACTCGGACGGACGCAGCTGCTGATCCTCGATGGACAGTAACTGGAGGGTGAACATTTCCGGGAAAACCACAAAGTCACCCTGATAGTCGGCCACCACATCAACAAAGTATTCGACAATGCCGAGAAACTCCTCGAAAGACCGCACCCGGCGCTGCATATATTGCACCGTGCCGATGCGTATCGTATCCGGCAAGCGCTCGCCATAGCGCTTGCTACGTTCCTGTTCCTCCTCCTGCGGCACCTTGGGGTTGTGCCAGACCAGGTGCACGGCATAACCCAGCGACTCCCGATCGGAATCCAGATAGTGCTCGATGATGCCGATAATCTCGAAACCATTGCGCAACTGGAAGGAAAGAACCGGGTCGCGCAGTTTTTTCTGCTTGACCTGCTCGATGTACTCTTCGACCGAGTTGAAACGTTTAATCCGCTTGGCCAGGGTCGGCAAACGGCCGGCAAACACAATCCCCTTGAGCCCGAGTGATTCGCACAATTTCTTGCGCTCATTATACAAACGGTTGCCGATCCGGTAACCACGGTACTCGGGATCGACTACCACTTCCATGCCGTACAACCACTCGCCTTCCGGATCATGCCGGGACGCATAGCCATTACCGGTAATTTCCGCCCAGGTGTGGGGTCGCAGTGCCACCTTGCCGGCGATACGGAACGTGGCGCAGTAGCCGACCACCTTGTCGTCCACCAGCACCACGAACTGACCGGCCGGATAATTGTTGATCTGACCGCGAATCGAGCCTTCCGAATAACCCGACTGGCCGCTGCTGTTTCGATACGCCCGATCTGTCAAGGCGGCAATGGCCGGAACATCCTGGTTGGTGGCATTACGGACTGTCAGATGACTGCGCGGGTTTTTAAACGGCGTTGAACCGCTCTGTTGTTTCGCCATGGGGTCAGTGCCTGTCAAGGCCGGCCAGGATGTGCCGGCAGGTTAATACAAAATTCATTCAAATCGCTCTGTGCTTTATCCGGACCAACCGGGTTATTGCATGTAGGCGTAGTCTTCCTCGCGCTGCAGACGAATAATCTCCGCATCGGCCATCGGGACCATCCGGACGAACCCGTGAATATCTTCCGGCTCATAACCATGGCCGCGGGCGGCAATCCGGCACATGCGAATGTCGATCACATCGCCCACTGTCAGGCTCTGGGCGCGAGTGACCAGTTCCTTGTACTTGAGATAGTTCTTGATACCAAAAAAGGGGATTTCATCGCCATGCAGGACCAGCACGATCGAGGCGGCAAACGGATCGGCGTGATAAACCTGGCTCAGATAACTGGCCCGATCCAGGACCTGCTCGAACTGTTCGGGACTGGATACCGCCACATCATAGACCACCTTCTGGGGTTGATAATCGTATTCCTGCGCTTCGGCCTTACCCCATGGCGCCTGGTCGGCGGCAACAACACCCCAGCTGCTTAAAAGCAATACGATTAGCGGTAGCATTCGATTCATAACAGGTTCCTTTATCGGATATAGCGTGAATGATTCTAGCATCTTGCGAAAGTCACGGAACATGGGAGGATAGGGATTTCAATCATCGCTCAGAGCCTGGGGGCAACGCCTGCCTGTTCATGCGCGGCAATACGACATTACCTTACCAGGCCGCTTCAGAGGCTGGCCCTGAGCCTGACGTTGCAAGGCTAGCCGTACCAGGGGGCACATTCAGCCGGCGACCGATCGACGGCAAGTTCCTGCAGACGGGCTTGCCAGTCTTCCAGACCCGCTTTCCAGTCGGCCACAAACAGTTCCAGCGATTCGACAAATTCGGGCTCGTGCTGCTGCCGATTGATCGTGCAATGAACCACCACCTGCCCAGCGGGTCGGTCCACGTCGGCGGTCACGCTCCATTGCAAGGCATTGGGACAGCCCGGCAGGGTAAAACGCACACCGTCCCGCAGGATCTCCTGGTGTATGGCAAACTCGCCCCACAGGCAATAAATGCGTCCCCGCTCCCCCTGATGGGATAATACGGTTTCGATCGACGCACACCATGATGGCAGGTTGTCGATGCGCAAATAGCGTTGCAATTCGTTCGGGGTAAACGGCAGGCGGGCAGTCGCGTAAAATTCCATAATACTGTATCTGCAGAGTCGAAAGTGTCGTTCTTGTTATCCGGTTCAGGCGACCGCCATCATCATAACAAAGCGGCTCCCAAATACCAGCCTGCCCGGGGCACCGGCGCGAATTCGCAGTGAAATAAATCCCGCACAAACGGTCGGGGACTGCCCGCAACCGGCCATTAAAGGGTAAACTACCCGCTTTTTCCGCGGTTCAACCCATCATGTCCGATTACGCCCTGTTTGTCACCGCCCCCCTCCACCTGGAGTCGCTCCTAGCCGAAGAGCTGCACGCGCTGGGCATCGAGCAGGCACAGGAAACCCGTGGCGGGGTCCGTTTTCACGGCTCGCTCGAGGAGGCCTATCGGGTCTGTCTCTGGAGCCGGGTGGCCAATCGGGTTCTGCTGGAACTGGCCAGTTTCACGGCCGATTCGCCCGAAGCCCTTTACCGGGGCGTGCAACAGATCGACTGGCGCGAGCATTTCGGGATCGCCAGTACCTTTGCCGTGCAGTTTCAGAGCAGCCAGTCCACGATCACCCACAGTCAGTATGGTGCGCTCAAGGCCAAGGATGCCGTGGTCGATCAGTTCCGCGAGCGGGACGGCGAGCGCCCGTCGATCGACACCGGCTGGCCCGATGTGCGGATCAATGTCTATGTGCATCGCAACCAGGCCAGCGTCAGCCTGGATCTCTCCGGCGATTCCCTGCACCGGCGCGGCTATCGACGGGCCGGGGGCGCCGCACCGCTGAAAGAAAACCTGGCCGCCGCTATCCTGCTGCGCGCCGGCTGGCCGGCAATTGCCCGGGAACAGGGGACCCTGCTGGACCCCATGTGCGGCTCGGGAACCCTGCTGATCGAGGGCGCCTGGATCGCCGGGGACATTGCCCCGGGGCTGCTGCGGGGTTACTGGGGCTTCAGCGGCTGGCGCCAGCATCAGCCGACCGTGTGGCAAAAGCTTTATGACGAGGCGCAGCAGCGCCGTGCACAGGGCCTGACCCGACTGCCACAACTGGTGGGCTATGATATCGATGAGCGGGCCATCGACGGCGCCCGGCAAAATGTCGAGGCCGCCGGGCTGGGGGATGCGATTGAACTGCACTGTCAGTCGTTGCAGCAGTTGCAGCCCGACGCAGAATTGACACCCGGACTGGTCATCGTCAACCCTCCCTACGGCGAACGTCTGGGCAGCGATTCCGACCTGCCCCTGCTGTATCAACAACTCGGCCAAACGCTCAAACAGCAGTTCAGCGGCTGGCAGGTGGCCCTGTTTACCGGCAACCCGGAACTCAGCGGCCAGTTACAGCTGCGCAGCCTGCGTCGCCACAGCCTGTATAACGGCCCCATCGAATGCAAGTTGTTCCACTACAAGGTGGATGTCCGGCATGACATCACCCCGCGCGGCTATCCCCGACCGCTGGCGCCGGCGGAGTTCACCGATAACGCCCGGATGCTGGCCAACCGGTTGCAGAAGAATCTCAAACAGCTGTCACGCTGGCTGGCCCGGGAAAACATTCACTGTTATCGATTGTATGATGCCGACATGCCCGAATATGCGCTGGCTGTCGATGTCTACGATGAAGACCAGCGCCGGGTCCACGTGCAGGAATACGCGCCGCCGCGCAGCGTGGATAGCGCCAAAGCCCGGCAACGGCTGCGCGAAGCGCTCGGCGTGATTCTCGATACGCTGCAGATCGACGAGCAGCAGCTCTTTTTCAAGGTACGCCAGCGCCAGAAAGGCACGGCCCAGTACGAAAAACTGGCCGAGCAGCGCCACTTTTATGCGGTGACCGAAAACGGTTGTCGATTCTGGGTCAATTTCGAGGATTATCTCGATACCGGGTTGTTTCTGGATCACCGCCTGGTGCGCGCCCGCCTCGGCGAGCTGGCCGAGGACCGCGATTTTCTTAACCTGTTTGCCTATACCGGCACCGCCACGGTCTATGCTGCCCGGGGCGGTGCCCGCAGCACCACCACCATCGATATGTCAAAGACCTATCTCGACTGGGCACGGCGCAATATGCAACTCAACGACCTGAATGGCAGTGAACATCGCTTTATCCAGCGCGATTGTCTGGAGTGGCTGCAACAGGAAGTTACTGCCGCGCAGTATGATCTGATCTTTCTCGATCCGCCCAGCTTTTCCACTTCCAAGCGCATGCAGACGAACCTGGACATCCAGCGCGATCATGTCTGGCTCATCCGCCAGTGCATGAAACGGTTACGTAAAGGAGGTGTATTGCTGTTTTCCACCAACCTGCGTAATTTCAAGCTGGACGCGGAGGCACTGGCGGCGCTGGAGATCACGGATATTCATCGCCAGACATTGCCGCGGGATTTCGAACGCAATCCGAAGATTCATCACTGCTGGGAGTTTCGACACCGACACAAGCCGGTGCTGTCCCTGAAATAAGCCGCATTGAGACCGGCAAGTTCGGCAAGGCGGTGTTGCCCGATACCGCTTCGCTTTATCGGGTCTACGCCTTTCTCTAATCTAAGGAAAAAGCGGATCTCTCGCAGAGACGCCACGACGCAAAGACATCTGATATCTCGTCTTCTCTGCGGCTCTGCGGCTCTGCGGCTCTGCGTGAATACAGGGTACCTGTTCAGCGCAGACCGGCGCGGTTCTCACACTGGCCGATCTCCTCGTTGCTCATGCCGAACGTCTCCTTGAGACCCTCGAACACACAACTGGCATAGGTATCGGCCGAATCGTCAAAGTTTTGGGTGGTAATGGTAGCGGGTAACCGGCGACTGCACTGGTCGACCAGCCGGTTGACCTGCTGCAGACACTGCTTTTCACTGGTGCCGAGACAACGGACAAAGGCCGGATTCTTGCAGGGCCCCAGCAGATCGTCGTAGGACTGCGCGATATAGGCTTCGCGGCTGATCTGCTCTTCAGCACCCAGGGAAAGTGGCAGTACCCCCAGACACGCTAACAGAACAGCCCAGTAACCACGCCGTCTCCAGGCAAGACCCCGGCCTGACAGTCGGCTGTCACAACAAATATTTGATCGCATAACTTATCCCCTGACGCCTCAAACGACGCTCGAAAACCCGCTCTCCAGCGACTATGCTTCATGAAAGCCCCGATGAGCGAGTCCCATGACGTTGAAACTTGCCCGACTATTGTTGTTATCCTTCAGCTTGATGCTGGCATCCACTATAGCAGCCCAGACAGCCGACAGTTCCCCGTCCACAAGCGTACTGCAACTCACCGTCGAGGATGTCATCGGTCCGGCCACCGAGGATTATATCACCCGGACCATCGAGCAGGCGTCCGGTGAACGGATTGGCCTGATCATCATTCGGATGGATACCCCCGGCGGACTCGACAGCGCCATGCGGGGCATTATCAAAACTATCACCAATTCCCCGATTCCGGTTGTGACCTATGTCGCACCGACCGGCTCACGCGCCGCCAGCGCCGGCACCTACATTCTTTATGCCAGCCATATTGCGGCCATGGCGCCGGGCACCAACCTGGGCGCCGCCACCCCGGTCAAGCTCGGCAGCCCCGGCCAGCCGGACAAACAACCCGACGATGAGTCGGACAAGACCGGAAACGCCAAATCGGCCAGCGAACGCAAAGCCATCAATGATGCCGTGGCCTATATCCGGGGCCTGGCGGAATTACACGACCGCAATGCCGAGTGGGCCGAGCAGGCGGTACGCCAGGCAGCCAGCCTGTCTGCCGATGAGGCGCTGAAGAAGAACGTTATCGATCTCGTCGCACGCAGCACGGCCGATCTGCTGCAGCAACTCGACGGTCGGGAACTGGACGTACTGGGCCAGACAATCACCCTCAATACCCTGGAGATGAATGTTAAAACCGCCAATCCCGACTGGCGAAGTCGTTTGCTGAGCGTCATTACCAATCCCAACATCGCCTATATCCTGATGCTGATCGGGATTTACGGCCTGATATTCGAGTTCTCCAATCCCGGCGCCATTGTCCCCGGCACCATCGGGGCCATCTGCCTGTTACTCGGGCTGTACGCCCTGCAGTTACTACCACTCAATTATGCCGGGATGGCACTGCTGCTACTGGGCATCGCCCTGATGATCGGCGAAGCCTATCAGCCCAGCTTCGGGATTCTTGGCATCGGCGGGCTGATCGCCTTTGTCTTTGGGTCGATCATTCTCATCGACACCCACGCCCCGGGTTACGGCATTAACCCGGGTGTCATCGCCGCATTCGCTCTCAGCAGTATTCTGATGTTTGTCGTCGTCATCGGTCTGGCCCTCAAATCAAGGCGACGACCGGTAGCCAGTGGCATGGAACAACTGCTAACGGACACCGGTAAGGTTGTCACAGCTGACGATCACCGGGCCACCATTTTGATTCACAGTGAACACTGGCAGGCTACCAGCGATCAGCCGCTGCAACCGGGGCAACAGGTGCGGGTTATTGCCGCCAATGGGCTGACCCTGCAGGTGGAACCAGTGGAAGAACCGGCCAACAAGGAGAAGTAACATGACAGATTACACCTTATATATCATTATCATTCTGGTAGTGGCGTTTTTATTCAGCGCCATCCGTATCCTGCGTGAATACGAGCGCGGTGTGATTTTCACCCTCGGGCGTTTCTGGAAGGTCAAAGGCCCCGGCTTCATCATCGTCATCCCGTTGATCCAGCAGATGGTCAGGGTGGACCTGCGGATTATCGTCATGGATGTCCCCAGCCAGGATGTTATTTCCCAGGATAATGTTTCGGTGCATGTCAATGCCGTACTCTATTTCCGGGTCGTCGATCCGGAACGGGCCATCATTCAGGTAGAGGATTACTATTCGGCCACCAGCCAACTGGCGCAAACGACCCTGCGTTCCGTGCTGGGACAACATGAGCTGGATGAAATGCTTTCCGAACGCGACAAGCTCAACGCCGATATTCAGAAGATTCTCGACGAACAAACCGATGCCTGGGGCATCAAGGTCAGCAACGTGGAGATCAAGCACGTCGATCTGGATGACAGCATGATTCGCGCGATTGCCAAGCAGGCCGAAGCCGAGCGGGTGCGGCGCGCCAAGATCATTCATGCCGAAGGCGAGCGTCAGGCGGCGGATGAACTCTCCAATGCGGCGGAAATACTCGCGCGCCAGGGTTCCGCCCTGCAACTGCGTTATCTGCAGACCCTGACGGAAATCGCCAACGACAAGACCAACACCATCGTCTTCCCCCTGCCGATGGATATGCTGGAAACTCTGACCAACAACCTGAAGAAATAGTATCGGGTCAGGTCAAAAGCAGTCGCCAGAGCAACGGCTATAATACTCTCGCAAAGACGCAGAGCACGCCAAGATATTAGTAAAATCAGATTTCTTTGCGCCGTCGCGTCTTTGCGAGAGATCCGTTTTTTTACTTTTGATGCAGTAAACTTTTCGAGCGCCCGATCATCGTGATTTTATTTGGCGCTGCACCGGAAATTCCGATTTCACGATTTGGGCTTGCACAGCATCTCATAGGCGGCATTAATGGCCTGCAGGCGCCAGGCCTCCCCGCCTCTGTCGGGGTGATGCTGCATGGCCAGACGCCGGTAGGTCTGTTTGATCACCTCATCCTCCACCGGATCGCTCAGGCCCAGCTCCGCGAGAGCGTCAGCCCGACCATCAAAACGCACAAACTCACGCCAGAATGCCTCGATCAATCCCGCCACATCTTTTTCGGACATATTCTCCAGATTATTGATATCCAGATAATAGTCGCGTACGGGATCGGTTGTGGTGATTCCCGTCTGCCCCGCCACATAGGGTAACAGGCGAATATTCAGGGGCGAGATCTCCACGATGGCGCGTTGTTGCTGCAAGCATTCGAGTTGCAGGTGGTAGAGCACATGAAACAACAGAAAATGCATCTGAAACAAATCCAGCACGGGTGCAGGCCGTTGCGTGGAAAAACTGAAATAGCCCTTCTCTTTCAATAACTGCAAAAGCTCGTACTCACCGATTCCATCCGGCGTTTGTGCCAGGATCTGTTCAATCTCCTGGTAAAAATTTTCGGGCAGTTGATCCGGGGGATGGGAGGAGTGTTCTGACATAAGCGGGCTGGCGATCGTTTCACTGATCCAGTATCAATCGCAGCTGTGTTTCGTCTGCCGCATGCACCACTTCGATGGTATTGAGGCCGGGAACCCGCTGTACCAGATAGGCGCATGTCGCGGTAAGCATAGGCTGATTATTTTCAGTAAATGCCTGCAGCAAATGCAGGGCCACGTAACGGGCGCGTTGCAGGGTATCCGGTTCGGCAATGTGCTGTTCGGCCAGCTGGATCCCCCGGTCCATATCTTCATCCATCTTGTCGAGGAAATCCCGTTGCCGGCCCGGCAATCGGGTATTGCGGTCGAACTCGAACACGATCTCGCCGTCGATATCCAGTTTCAGCAGATTTTGCATCATCACCCCTGGCGGCCTGTTGCCTGCGAGTATGACAAACCCATCACCACAGAGCCAGTTCAGTTGGCGGCCTGCATGGACCAGAAGGCATGCTCCTTGTCGAGAAACTCGTCATAGGGAATATAGTGCGAACCATCGCAGGAGAAAGTCAGGCCTACCAGGCCGTTGAATATATTCAACGTGCCTGAGCGCAGGTAAAACGTTTCATCCATAAAGCGCAGCTGGCGAAAAGCCTCCAGCACTTCATGGATCTGGCTGGCCGGCACCGCCGCCTCGCGGGAATAGGCCTGATGCGGATAGGCCAGACAGATATCCGGATCGATCAGGGAATCGATATCCAGCAGGCGGTAACGATAAGGATCTTCCATTTGCCAGATGATCGCGCGGCTGCTGGAGAAATGCAGGATCACATGATACACCCCGTGCTTGGTCATCAACTCCTCGAGCACGGAAAGCACGGTATCCAGATTCGTATCCATATCACTATCCACCCGTGACTGGTGAAATACCGTCCCGCGGATGGAAGGGTCGCCCTTGATCTGACGCCAGTAGCGTGGTTCTTCGTAAAGTTCACGTGTCAGCGGCAGGTCGCGCAAATCAAAGTCGGCGCCAACAAAGCCCAGCGCCTTGCCGTCACTGTCACGAACCAGCTGAATGGCAGTCAGCGACGGTCGGTGAGCACGCAGGCTGATATAGGTATCGGAGAGCAGAAACCCGGAGCTGGGCACGACCTCGGACATGTACGGGCGCTGGGAACGGTCCCGGCCATAATCATTCGAAATCACCCCGTCGCGGGAGATATTGTCGCTGATCTGAACGGCCTCGGTGTTCAACACGTAGAGATACTTGCAGTTGGGCACCACTTCAAGCTTTTCGCGCAACACGTCATTGAGCGCCGGGCGATCCGGCCAGACACGGCTGCAGGCCCTGGCGATCTCGTACAGGGGCGATTGCAACATATTGGTCAGCGACTCACGCTGACGAACGATACTCTCTTTCAGGGCAGCTTTGGGATCGGTCACGAATACTATCCGGTTATCAGTCTCAATTACCTGTCATAGCCCGGGCGTCCTGAACGGCGCAACACACGGGCATGTAAAATGCTCAACGCTCACTGGCATTACCGTCGCAGGGACACATCAATGAATGCCGGAAACCCGCCGTCCCGGTGCGGCTTAAAACGGCTCATCCAGCTGACGCAGACGGGAGCGCAGCTCGCTGACTTCATCGAGCAGTTCCAGGGCCAGTGCCACGCCGGCCAGGTTGAGTTCCAGATCGTGGTACAGATGCATCGCGGTTCGCACGCGGGGCAACTGGCTGGCGACAAATTGCCACTCGGTCGTTTCGCGGCTGGCCGGTTCAACAATCCCCTCCTCGACCAGCGCCACGATGGCATCGCGCTCGACCCGGCAGGCGCCACTGAGTTCATCCAGCGTCAGCGTGGTCGTTTCATCGAGAATGATACCGGAAAGCGGTTCCTGCTGCCCCGTCATGATTCACACTCCCATCCCGGCGCGCGGGTTAAAGTCGAACTCCTCGGCCATTTGCTGATAAAACGCCTTCGCCTTCTCGCTGTCGGCCGGCGGTTGAATGATTTTCAGAGTGACATAAAGATCCCCCGGCGTCTTGCCCGGAATGCCCCGACCCTTGAGGCGTAACTTGCTGCCACTGCGTGAGTTGGCCGGAATCCGCATATCCACGGGGCCATCCGGCGTGGGCACCTTGACCCGCGCCCCCAGTGCCGCTTCCCAGGGCGCCAGGGGCAGATCCAGATAGAGGTCCCGGCCCTCGACGCGATACAGCGGGTGCGGCTTGAAGTCCACTTCCAGATAGAGATCGCCGGCCTGCCCGCCGCCCATGCCGGGATGGCCCTGCCCGCTCAAGCGGATATGCTGGCCCTGACGGATGCCTTTGGGAATGCGTACGTTCAGGCTGCGCTCGCGAGTGCGCACGTGGCCCTGCTGATCCACTTCCGGCGCATGCAGAGTCAGATTGCGCTGTGTGCCGTGGAAAGCGTCCTCCACATCGATCAACACCCGGGCGTGATGATCCTCACCCCGGCTGCGAAAACCGGCTCCCCCCATTCCGCCCATTCCGCCGCGGTGACCGAACAGGGTTTCGAAAAAATCACTGAAGGAGGTGGCGCCGGCGCCATCACCGCCGAAACCACCGCTGAATTCAAACCCGGCATCCCAGTCCGGCGGCGGGCGAAAATCCTGGCCGCCCTGCCAGTTGGCGCCCAGTTGATCGTAGGCGGCGCGCTTTTCGGGATCCTTGAGCACTTCGTAGGCTTCCGCCATCTCCTTGAACCGATCCTCGGCATCCGCTTCCTTGCTGACATCGGGGTGATACTTGCGCGCCAGCTTGCGATAGGCGCGTTTGATCTCATCCTGGGTGGCGTCTCGCTCGACGCCCAGTATCTGATAATAATCCTTATATTCCACCTTCGGCTCCTGTTGAATACAGCTTTGTTATGACTAGGGGGCGGAAGAGGATATTTCAAGCAATTTCTTTATACTTCTCAAGGTCTTTATCGAGCGCAGCTTCAGGAAGAGTCCTTCATTCTGGCAAACGCCGCCGCCATGGCCGTATTGGCCGGTTTGCTGTCTGCTCTGGCCGGTTTTTTGGCCGGCGCGGAGTTGTTGCCCCGGGGTTTGCTCTGGCGCGGCTTTGGCGTCGCCGGTTTGCCGGGCTCATCGGTCAGGCGCATCGACAGTCCAATCCGGTTGCGCGCAATGTCCACCTCCATCACCTTGACTTTGACGACCTGGCCGGCCCGGACCACCTCGCGGGGATCGCGCACGAAGCGATCGGCCAGGGCCGAGATGTGCACCAGGCCATCCTGGTGAACGCCGATATCGACAAAGGCCCCGAAGTTGGTCACATTGCTGATTACCCCTTCGAGCAGCATCCCCGGTTGCAGATCCTTGAGCGTCTCTACCCCCTCCTTGAAGCTGGCGGTCTTGAACTCGGGTCGCGGATCCCGCCCCGGTTTGTCCAGCTCGGCGATAATGTCGCGCACCGTGGGTTCGCCGAACTGTTCATCGGTGTAATCATTGGCCGCCAGGCTGTTGAGAAAACGGCTGTCGCCGATCAGCGAATGAATATCCCGGCCGTTCTGTTCCAGAATACGTTCGACCACCGGATAGGCTTCCGGGTGCACGGCCGAGGCATCCAGCGGATTGCGGCCATCACGAATTCGCAAAAACCCGGCTGCCTGTTCGAACGCCCGCGGCCCCAGTCGCGCCACCTCGAGTAACTGCTGGCGATCCGCGAACGCCCCGTGTTGTTCCCGATGCGCGACAATATTGGCTGCCAGCGACTCACTCAACCCGGCCACCTGCGCCAGCAGCGGCGCCGAGGCGGTGTTGATCTCCACCCCGACGGCGTTAACACAATCCTCCACCACCGCATCGAGCTGGCGGGCCAGCTTGCTCTGGTTCACGTCATGTTGGTACTGGCCCACGCCGATCGACTTGGCGTCGATCTTGACCAGCTCCGCCAGCGGATCCTGCAGGCGCCGGGCAATGGAGACCGCGCCGCGATAGGCCACATCCAGCTCGGGAAATTCCCTGGCCGCCAGCTCCGAGGCCGAATAGACCGAGGCGCCGGCTTCGCTGACCATCAGCGAATGCACGGCCGGTTGCGGATACTGACGCATCAGCTCCTGCACCAGCTTGTCGGTCTCCCGCGAGGCGGTGCCGTTGCCGATGCTGATCAGTTCCACCTGGTGTTCCCGGATCAACCCGGCCAGGGTGTCGATCGACGCCTGCCACTGTTTCTTCGGCGGATGGGGAAAAATCGTGGTCGCGGCGAGCAGTTTGCCGGTCTGATCGACCACCACGACCTTGACGCCGGTACGCAGACCGGGATCCAGGCCCAGGGTGGTGCGCGTACCGGCCGGCGCGGCCAGCAGCAGATCGCGCAGGTTTTCGCCGAACACGCGGATGGCCTCTTCTTCGGCACTTTCGCGCAGGCGCATGAACAGTTCACTTTCCATCTGCAACGCCAGTTTTACCCGCCAGGCCCAGCGGGCCGACTCCAGCAGCCAGCCGTCGGCGGCCCGCCCGGCATCGCGCAGCCCGAAATGGCTGGCTACCATGGCATCGCAAACGCCCATGGCGGTCACGTCTTTCAGGTCATCCTGGCCGGGCACCTTTAACTTCAGGCGCAATGCGCCTTCACTGCGACCGCGAAATAGCGCCAGCGCCCGGTGCGAGGGAATCTTCTGCAGCGCTTCACTGTAATCGAAGTAGTCAGAGAACTTGGCGCCGTTTTGTTCCTCGCCGGGCACGACGCTGGCCGCCAGCTGGCCCTTGTCCCAGACACGATCGCGCAGTTGGCCGACCAGATCCGCCTGCTCGGCGGCGCGTTCCATGAAGATCTGCCGGGCCCCTTCCAGCGCCGCTTCGGCGTCCTCCACCCCGGCCTCGGGATTGAGATACTCGCCGGCCAGCGGCAACGGCTCCCGCGTGGGATCCTCGAGCAGCGCATCGAGCAACGGCTCGAGTCCGGCTTCGCGCGCGATCTGCGCCCGGGTCCGGCGTTTGGGTTTGTAGGGCGCGTAAAGATCTTCCAGCCGGGTCTTGGTCTCCGCTTCTTCCAGTGCCGCCTGCAACTCGGCGGTCAGCTTGCCCTGTTCGCGAACCGATTCGATCACGGTGGCACGGCGATCCTCGAGTTCCCGCAAATAACCCAGGCGCTCGTCAAGTTGACGTAACTGGGTATCGTCGAGCCCGGCCGTGGCCTCCTTGCGATAACGGGCAATGAACGGCACCGTTGCCCCGTCGTCCAGTAAATGCACCGTGGCCTCGATCTGGGCCGGCCTGACGCCGAGCTCGTCGGCAAGTCGTTGAATAATATTCATGCAGCAGACAACCTGTCAGATTCGGTTAACAACAGAGTTCGGATCTTAACAAAGCCATCTGCAGAGCAGGTTTTTAAATCGGCTTGATCTGATCCCTCAAACACGCTAGCCGCAAAAACCCCACGGCTTGAAAGCAGCTCTGCTGTGATCTATATCCGCGGTACAGGAGATACACAATTCCGGATAAAGGAGGTGCACCATGGCAGAAGAAACCAACAGCCTGACGCTGCGTCCCGGCAAACATGACAAGCTGGGCCTGTATCATTGTGGCGTCACTTATGAGGGCTTTATCGTTGCCGGTGGCGAGCCGCGTAACATCGAAGATGGCGAGGAGATCGCCATCCAGCGTGTGCCACTCAAGGTAAAACGTGACGGCAGCGACTATACCTTCATGCGCGCGGCCTGATCCGGGCCGACGTTACACACAGCCGGGGCGAAGTTGCTGACTGTTGTGGACTACAGGCCGCGAACATACTCGAGCATGCGTCGGCGCAGCTTCGCATCCGGCAGACGCCCGTAACCGGCCCCCATGTTCTCGCGCATATGCGCCACCTGCGAGGTGGCCGGAATCGCACAGGTCACAGCGGGGTGCGAAATAATAAACTTGAGGAAGAACTGGGCCCAGTTCGTACAATCGATTTGTGCTGCCCATGCCGGCAACGGTTTCGATTCGAAACGGCGAAACAATCCGCCCCCCTGAAACGGCCGGTTAACCAGCACGGCAATGCCGCGCTCCTGCGCCAGCGGTAACAGGCGTTGCTCCGCCTCCCGATCCAGCAGGTTATAGGTCAGCTGCACAAAATCGAGCGGCTCGGTTTCCATGATCCGCGCCAGTTCCGCGTGTCGTCGCCCGTGCGAGGTGGTGATGCCCAGATAACGAATGCGTCCCGCGGCTTTCCATTCCCTGAGTGTCGCCATGTGCGTCTGCCAGTCGAGCAGGTTATGCACCTGCATCAGGTCGAAGCGTTCCACGTCCCATAACAGCCTGGAACGCTCCATCTGCCGCACGCCGGCGCGCCAGCCCGACGTCCACACCTTGGTGGCGGCAAACAGGTCGGGCGTCACCGGCAGGTTTTTCAGGCATTCACCGAGCACTTTTTCCGCCGTGCCGTACATGGGCGAGGAATCGATAACCTCCCCACCCTGCTCAAAGAAGGTTTTGAGAATGGCCGTGCGGGTCTGCATTGCGGCGCGATCATCGGGATCGATACCAAAAGTGAGCCAGGTGCCCATGCCGATCGCCGGCAGGCTTTCACCAGTGGCGGGAATCTTTCTGAGAATTTTTTGCGCTTTGTCCGCCCGGGCGAAACCCGGTAGCTTGAGACTCAGGGCCAGTGCCAGCGCCTGTTGCAACAGGCGCCGTCGACTCAGGGAGACACTGTGATTTCGCGTCGACATAGGAGGTTTACCCGGGGGTTTTAATAAACCGGAATCGCGGCGGCTAATAACTCGTCCTGGAGTTGATCGATCTGATCCAGCCTGGAGCGGGCGATGGCTTCCACCCGGGGGCGGATCGATGCCAGTTCGGTTCCGTCGGCCAGTTGCAGACGCAACTCCAGCACCCACGGCTCACGAATCGGATGGCCAATCCGGCTGACCAGAAAACACTGGGCCGCCAGCACTTCAGTTAATTCACCGACCAGGTCCGCTGCCAGTCGTTGCGCGGTGAGATTGTATAACTTGCCAACATGGGTGACCGGGTTCTTGCCGGCGGCCGCTTCCATGTTCATGGGCCGGTAAGGTGTGATCAGTCCGTTACTGCGATTGCCACGACCGACTTCACCATCATCCCCGGCCTCGGCCGAAGTCCCTGTCACTGTCAGATAGAAACTGCCCTGTTCGGGGACATCGGCGGTATTCACGTTAATCTGCAGGGGATAGTCAGTGATGCCCGCCGCCAGCGCTTGCACCAGATCGGCGATCTGCTGCTTGTGCGCCATATAGTCATCGGCATCACGCACATACCGATCCACCATGGCACAGGCGACGGTCAGTTCGATCGTCCCGGCGCGACGCACGCCCATGACCTTGATATCCTCGCCGATAACCGGATAACGCTGCTTCACCTGTGGCGAATTCAGCTGTTGCTCGGTGCGATAGACGATTTGTTCGAGGTCATCCAGCGGCGCATAACCGACGCCGCAGGAGGTATCATTGGCCAGCGCGATACCGGTCTGTTGCTGACGCTCATAGAGGTCCACCAGATCCTGTGACCCATGGCGAACCAGGTGATGAATCACCGGTGTTGCCGTCTCCGGCAAGGCATGCAGATTCTCCTGCAACCAGCGATGCACCGTCTCTTCGACCAGCTCGCCAATCGGGACATCAACGCCTTTGTAACGGGACGTCGCGCGACCGGCCAGGAAAATCTCCATCGGCACGATAATCTCACCGCCACCGAACGCCGGGTTGGATTCGCCGCCCCAGAGTAATGCCTTGTCAACATTGTGGTGCAGGATCAACCCGAACCGATCCCGGTAATAGCGACATAACGCCAGGCTCAGGTTCTCGGCCAGGGCATCGCAAATTGTATCGGGGTGCCCGAGTCCCTTGCGCTCGACGATCTCCACCGGGAAGCCACCCGGATCCAGATCCGGCTGTAGCGTAATCAGCGTATCGACCATGACATTCTCCCGCCCCGGGGGTTAAACAGAAGTTGTGAACACCCGATTACTTTGCGTGCATTATCTCTGTGTACGGAATATTGGCAACACCATTCAGGAGCCTTGTTCAGTGCAACCGGATAATTCAGAACGCAGCCCGGAACGCCGAGACAAATGCATCGTAATCCTGGATCGGCAAATGATTAATCCCCGCCGCGGCCTGACGTCCGCCGCCGGTTTCGAACTGCCGGCAAAGTTCATCGGCCCCGCTCTTGTTGCTCAGTGGGGCCCGCACGCTGACCACATAGCCCCCTTCCGGACGGGTCGTCAACATGGCATGGGCACGCTGCGGATACTGTTGTGCCAGCTGGTTGGCATAGACACCGCTGACCCGCCGCGCCCAGCGCGCATCGGGCAACACATACAGGGCATGTCCGTCATCGGCATAGTTGGGGGTAATTGCCGCCACCTGATCGAAATCCGTGTGATAGGCTTCCTGGAGTCGGGCATAGCCCGGCTCATCATGAATGAAGGTAAACGGATCCGCATACGGGGCCACAAGTCGATACAACGCATCCGGATGATAGATCAGATCGTCAAGACTCGATCCATAACCGTTATAGTTAAGACAGGTGCCCAGCAGTTTGAGCTGCTCAAGCTGTTCATCACTCAAATCGAGCGGAAGCGCCGCCTGTTGTGCCGCGGTATACAGATTATCGCCAAACGCGGCGGTGACTGCCCAGGCCAGGTACGCATCATCCAGATAACGACTGACCAGCAAACTGCTGCAGACATTGGCATCGGTATCGATATGGGCTTCCAGGGCAGTATGCTGAGGGATCTCACCGGCGTAATGGTGGTCGAAATAGCGTACCTGTGCACCGGCTTCCAGCAGGCGCAGCAAATCGTCGCGGTTTTTATCCAGCGAAATATCCAGCACCGTGACCTGATCGCCGCTGCCGGCCTGGACGTTTTGTAACAAACTGATATCCCGTTTGATGCCGGTGACCAGCTGGCTTTCCCGCGGATCGGCCAGGCGTAACTGATGCAGTGCACAAATGCCGTCAGCGTCACCATTGAAAACATCGATATAACTCATACGGTTCCCTCTTTATTATTCGAAAAACGCTTTTTCCATTTCACGGTAGAGATAATTGGCATTGGCGCGATGATTTTCCTCATACAATTGCGTCTCTTCCCAGTCCTCAAAATGGCTCGATTTGACCGCCTCCAGCATGGGCACGCCCTGTTCCACGGCTTCGCGCATCTCCTGGCGCAGACGTTTAACATAGTCGCCGGTCTTTTTGACCATCGGGAAGGGTTCGGTTTGCGGACCGCCATGGCCCGGCACCATCAATCGGACATCGGAAAAATTGTTCATTAACCAGTCATGGCCTTCCAGGATCTGCTGGCTGTTACCGTCCCCCATGTAGGTCGTGCGCTGATTGAAAGCCAGGTCGGAAATCCAGAGTATCTCCTGCCCCGGTTGATAAACTACCAGATCGCCATAGGAATGATGACGCCCGGTGTTATAGATCTCAAAGCGCTGATTACCCGATTCGATCACAGTTTTTGAAAATCGCTGGTTCTCGACATACACATCCGGTCGCGGCGGCTCAAAACCCTGCATATCTTCAGACAGCCGATCACGTCGATAGGCCACCGATTCTTCCAGGGTCGAGGAATTATTGTACTCCCGGGTACCGGGGTGAGCGATGATCGTGACATCCGCGAGATTTTGAAAGGCGGCCGCCCCGTAAGCGTGGTCCGGATGATTATGGGTAATGATAAGGTATTTGATCGGCTTGTCGGTCACGCTGCGCACACTGCTGATCAGTCGCTCACCCAGGCGGGGTGTCCCCAGGGTATCGATAACCACGACCCCGTCCCCGGTCACGACGAAACCGGCATTGCCGTTCCAGCCCCGGTTATCCTCATTCAGTGTCGAGATGGTGCCAAACAGAAAATAGGTGTTCTCGCTCAATCGATACAGCGGCAACGGCTTGTCGGCGGCATTATTTCCCTTGAGTGAAAAGCGGGGCAAGGTGTCGGTATCGATCACGTTATCGGGTAATACCCATTCGCTGTCGATCGCTTGCGGATTGACCAGCTGACCATCGGGTGTCGCAGCCATCCCGGCCACAAGCCCCCCTGTCATCAGCCACATCCAGACGAATAGGTGAAATATCCTGTAAAAGCTGCGGGCCATAATCCGTACCACTTGAGTGAACAGGCAGGTTTTCCCTGATCGGTAACTTCAAGTGTAACAAGGGGACCCGGTCATCGCCATGACCGCCGGCAGTAATGCCACCGGTATGGCTTTCCCTCGCTGACAGCCAGACTGCCATTTGGCAGGGGATGTTCTATGCTGTTACAAGAGACCATAGTTGCAGCTGGAGTGCCCATGCAGATAAAACAACTACTCAATGAATGGGCGGGCAGCGCCCGCCACGACGAACCGGTCACCCGCACCACCCTCGACCTGCCTCTGGAAGAAGCCGCACGACTACTGGCCCTTCAGGAAATGTATCCGGGCCGCACCCGGGAACAACTACTGCTGGATCTGCTGACCAGCGCCCTCGACGAGCTGGAAGCGGCATTGCCCTATGTGCCTGGCGAAAAAGTGACCAGCGAGGACGATTACGGCGATCCGATCTATGAGGATGTGGGGCCCACCCCCCGGTTTCTGGCACTGACACGCAAATACCGGGAACAGCTACAACAACAGGCCAACGAACAGCCCGCTGGCGAGGTCGAACCGGCTCGCTGAGCCTTGCCATGCTTGCGACAATGGGCGCCAGTCACGGCGAACACGCTTTATATAGTATAGTGTGAGTCCGTCCTGGTTGATGCTTGTACTCCCGCATGTTTGGTAACGAACTCAGTACTGCGCAAATCATTGCCATCGCCATTGTGCCGACCCTGTTCGGTATCGTGGTCCATGAAGTGGCACACGGCTGGATGGCCAACCGGCTGGGCGATCCGACCGCCGCCATGCTGGGCCGGCTGACGCTCAATCCCCTGAAGCATATTGATCCGGTCGGTACCGTGCTGGTGCCGCTGATTCTGATCCTGACCGTCGGTTTTGCCTTTGGCTGGGCCAAACCGGTGCCGATCAACTGGGAAAATCTGCGTCATCCGCGTCGTGACAGCGCCTGGGTGGCGGCTGCCGGCCCCGGCGCCAATTTTTTCATGGCCATCGGCTGGGGCCTGATCGGCAAAATCGCCAGCCTGTTGCCGGCCAGCCTGGAAACCCTCGCCATGCCCCTGATGTACATGGGGATGTTCGGCATGTTCATTAACATCTTGTTAATGGTCCTGAACCTGATCCCCCTGCCCCCGACCGACGGCGGCCGCATCGCCACCAGTCTGCTCCCGCCACCGCTGGGCCAGGCACTGGGGCGCGTGGAACCCTTCGGCATCCCCATCCTGCTGGTATTGCTGTTGACCGGCCTGCTGTGGCGCATTATGACCCCGCTGATCGCCGCCACACTGGGGCTGATTCGCCAGCTCGTCGGCTTTGGCTAGGTCCGACGTTACCGCCACTGGCAACCGGGGTTCCACGTTTGTAGCCCGGTTTCGGCTGCCCCCCCTTGTCTTCAGTGTTACAGTCCCCATCACTGTCACAAACACATTGCGGATAGACGCGCTATCCGGCAGCTAACAGGAGAATGCCATGACAGACCCGATGACCTCTCAGGCTCGTTTTACCATCGGTCAGGTCGTCCATCACCAGAAGTTCGACTATCGTGGTGTCATCGTGGACGTCGATCCGATCTTCGAAGGCAGTGACGAATGGTATGAGCAGGTTGCACGCAGCCGGCCGCCGAAGGACCAGCCCTGGTATCATGTGCTGGTCGATAACGGTGACCAGATGACTTACGTGGCCGAACGGCATCTCGAAGCCGACGACAGCGGCGATCCGATTCGTCACCCAGCACTGGAAAATTACTTCAGTGATTTCAACGGCAACAATTACCAGCCCCGCCAGGCGCTTAACTGAAACCGAATTCTGATCCTTCCATGGTAACGCGGCAGGAGCCTCAACTGCGTCAGGCCGGCAGTGGCGATCTGCCACAGCTCAATGCCGTCATCGAGGCCGCCGTCATGGGCTGGGATCTCCCCGAACGGGTCAAGCGCCTGGCCCTGCCCAGCTATCGTTACGACGAACACGATCTGGATCACCTGGATTTGTGGGTCGCACAAATCTCGTCCGCGATCGTCGGCGTGGTTGCACTCGAGCCGGCCGACGCACGGGATCTGCCCGATGGCCAGCGCGGCCTGCTGTTACACGGCCTCTATGTCCACCCCGACTATCAGCACCAGGGGATCGGACGTCGACTGTTACGGCAGGCCGAACAGCAGGTACGTCAGCGCCAGCTCGATGGCTTGCTGGTTCGCGCCCAGAGTGGTGCCGGTGAATTTTTCGTGGCTCAGGGCATGCAGGCACTGGAAACCCGGGATGAGGGACGTGACTATCAATATCGCTACTGGAAAACCGTAACGCCGCAAACAGAGCCCGCCATGAATGAAACGCCCCCACCCATCGGTAAATAAAACGGTCAGCGTCGCGGCGTCGTTTGGGGTCCCCGCGCTTTTCCCTGTTATCCCCTTCAATTTCGTATCTGTCCGGGATTTGCTATGCTATACGCCCTTTCTGTCACAAAGTCGTCATTATGAAGTGGTTGATACGTTATTTTTTTAAGGGTCTGCGCGCACTGCTGGGACCGATCATGCTGCTGGGGGACAAACTCAGCAGTCCCCGTAGCATCAAACGCTCAGCGCAAGAGCAAAAACAGATTGACGAACAGACCCGCAAGCTGGCGCTGTACCAGTTCCGCACCTGCCCGTTTTGTATCAAGGTCCGCCGGGCTGCCAAACGACTGTCACTGAATATTGAAAAACGCGATGCCCTGAAAAACCCGGTGCACCGGCAGGAACTGCTCGAAGGTGGCGGTGAAATCAAGGTCCCCTGCCTGCGCATCACCGAGGATGACGGCCAGGTACGCTGGCTGTACGAATCGGACGATATTATCGATTATCTGCAGCAGCATTTCGCCTGAATAACGAATCAGCAATCAGCCCCTACCCGCAAAGCGGGTCGTATGATGAAACCCCTCCGGTGGGGCTATGTCAGGCAAAAAGTGCAAGGAGGCACTCCATCTACCCGGCTATCATACTCTCGCCAAGACGCAGAGGCGCTGAGAATGCGAAAATCAGATTTCTCTGCGCCTTGGCGTCTCTGCGAGAGATAAGCTTTTCCTTCTACTTCAAAAACAACCACTTTCCAACGCTGTACTTTGCAAAATCCACAACCGGGTTGTATTTCACCGACAAAAGCGGCGGTATAGCAGGGTTTAATCATGGTTCAGTGGCGCGTAACATCATTCGTATTTTGATCGTTGATCAGGGGAACAAAGGCGACCCCGAGAATTTTTTGCGTGCGGATATTACCCGCCTCTTCGCGCGTGATTAGCAACAATTCCTGATAGCCGTAGGGCGGGCCGACCGGGATCACCAGCCGCCCGCCCGGCCCGAGCTGCTCGATCAATGCCGGCGGAATCTCACTGGCCGCCGCGGTGACAATGATAGCGTCAAACGGCGCCCTGTCCTGCCAGCCGTCATAACCGTTGGCACAACGCACCTCGATATTGGTCACACCGAGATCCGCAAAGTGTTTTCGGGCCGTTTGCGCCAGTTCCGGAATGCGCTCCAGGCTGTAGACCTGCCGGGCCAGTTGCGCCAGGATCGCGGCCTGATAACCCGAACCGGTTCCCACCTCCAGCACCTTGCTTTCGGGCGTCAGGTCGAGCAGGTCCGTCATTAACGCCACGATATAGGGCTGGGAAATGGTCTGGCCGTTGCCAATGGGTAACGGCCCGTTGTCGTAGGCCTGCTCCCGGTAGGCCGGGGGAACAAACGCGGCCCGGTCCACGTCCGACATCGCCTGCATCACCGTCTCGCTGAATTGCGCCCGCCCGGTCATGCTGGCCGTGTAACGGGCCTCGGCCGCGATCGTGTCGAGCATCTGTTGCTGCGTATCGGCCATCGCGCGATCTCAGGTCCCTTCCTGCCAGCTGGCCAGATAGGCCTGCTGCACCTCGGTCAGGGTATCAATTTCAATATTCATGGCCGCCAGCTTGAGCCGGGCAACCTGCTGATCGATCGCCTCTGGCACACTGTGCACCCCCGGGCCAAGCTGCCCCTGTTGTTGTGCCAGGTGAATCACCCCCAGCACCTGATTGGCAAAACTCATGTCCATCACCGCCGAAGGGTGACCTTCCGCGGCTGCCAGGTTTACCAGGCGCCCCTCGGCCAACAGGCGAATACGCCGTCCGTCCGCTAAGCGATACTCTTCCACATGTTCACGCGGTTGCTGCTTGTCGTGACTCATCGCCTGCAACGCCTCCAGGTTGATCTCCACATTGAAATGACCGGCATTGGCGATCACGCACCCATCTTTCATGACTTCCAGGTGAGGCCGGTCGATCACCTGCTTGTCACCGGTTACCGTGAGCATGAAATCCGACTCGCGCGCCGCCTCCAGCAGGGGCATCACCCGGTAACCGTCCATGGCCGCCTCCAGCGCCCGTAGCGGTTCGACTTCACAGACGATCACTTTCGCGCCATGGCCGGCCGCCCGGCGGGCCACGCCGCGTCCGCACCAGCCATAACCGATGACAGTAAAGGTCTTGCCGGCCAGCAGAATATTGGTGGCCCGAATAATCCCATCGAGAGCACTTTGCCCCGTGCCGTAACGGTTATCGAACAGATGCTTGGTCATGGCGTCATTCACCGCCAGTACCGGAACGCGCAGTGCGCCGTCGGCGGCCATGGCGCGCAGCCGGATCACGCCGGTGGTTGTCTCTTCGGTGCCGCCGAGCATCTGCGGCAGCAAATCCGTGCGATTTTTATGCAGCTCGCTGATCAGATCGGCCCCGTCATCCAGCGTAATTTGCGGCTGATGATCCAGGGCAGAGCGCAGATGCTGATAATAGACCCCGGTCGATTCACCCCGCCGGGCAAACACCGGAATGCTGTATCGCTCCACCAGCGCCGCCGCCACATCATCCTGCGTACTGAGCGGATTGCTGGCACACAACACCAGATCGGCCCCGGCCGCCTGGAGGGTACGCGCCAGATTGGCCGTTTCAGTGGTAATATGCAGGCAGCCACTGAGGCGCAAACCGTCCAGCGGCCGTTCTTCGGCCACTCGCTGCATCAGATCCCGCATCACCGGCATCTCGGCCAGCGCCCAGTCGATACGTTTACTGCCCTGATCCGCCAGGGCCGGGTTGGTAATATCCGACATGGATACTCCTGTTGTTACTGGTTGTATTCAGCCGGGGGAGTCCTTCTGGCTTGAACTGCCAGAAAAACCACCCAGATAGATAATTAGATGAATATATTCTTTAATATAAGTGTAGTGGCAAAATGCCCCGCGTAACATGAGTCAAACATGGTCAGTGTCAGTCGCAAACATCCTGAAATCGCCGCCGACAGCCCGGTGGATATCGATGCCTGGCTGGAGAG
>CAYOOC010000005.1:0-68428 GCA_964405505.1 uncultured Thiohalophilus sp. | reverse complement strand
GGATCTGGACCCGGTGATCGAGATGGTCAGGGCGGTCAAGGAGCTGGGGCTGGAAACCTGCCTGACCCTGGGGATGCTGACCGAGAGCCAGACCCGGCGGCTCAAGGAAGCGGGGCTGGATTATTACAATCACAACCTGGATACCTCGCCGGAATATTATGGCGAGGTGATCACCACCCGGACCTACCAGGATC
This sequence comes from uncultured Thiohalophilus sp., assembly GCA_964405505.1. Lineage (GTDB taxonomy): Bacteria > Pseudomonadota > Gammaproteobacteria > UBA6429 > Thiohalophilaceae > Thiohalophilus. The sequence continues at coordinate 68,234 of CAYOOC010000005.1, read as the reverse complement.
GCCTCGATACCCTGGAACATGTGCGTAACGCCGGCATGCATGTCTGTTGCGGTGGCATCCTCGGCATGGGCGAGAGCCGTTATGACCGCGTGCGCCTGATGCAACAACTGGCCAATCAGCCGCAGCATCCCGAAAGCGTGCCCATCAACATGCTGGTGCGCGTGGAAGGCACGCCGCTGCAGGAAGCCGAGGATTTCGATCACATCGAATTCGTGCGCAGCATCGCCGTGGCCCGGATCCTGATGCCCGGATCCTACGTGCGCCTGTCGGCCGGACGCGAGGAGATGTCCGATGAAATGCAGGCGCTGTGCTTTATGGCCGGGGCCAACTCGGTTTTCTATGGTGAAAAACTCCTGACCACCCCCAACCCCGGCGCCGATCACGATACGCAACTGTTCGACAAACTCGGCATCCAGGCCATTTAGAGATAGAGGTGGAAGTAACGCAAAGGACGCAAAGACGCAAAGTTCGCAAAGGACTTCAATGAAGAGTATAGGAATGGCATTCAGCCCTGGCTGACTAATCGCAAGATTCGTGTCATTGACGAAGTCACGCCTTATAAGTGGGTCAAAAATTTTCTTCGCGTTCTTGGCGTCTTTGCGTCCTTTGCGTTTATTCCAGGGGATCTAAAAAATGGTAGATACTCTGAAATTACAACAGTCTCTGGAAGAACGCCGGGCGCGGCATTTGTATCGTTCGCGGCAGGTGCTGGAGGGGCCGCAGGGGCCGCGGGTGGTGTTCGACGGGCGCGAGTATCTGAATTTCTGCAGTAATGATTATCTCGGCCTGGCCAATGAGCCCGAGGTCAAACAGGCCTTCAAACGGGGTGTCGATGAGTTCGGTGTCGGCAGCGGGGCGGCGCATCTGGTAAGCGGCCATGCCCGGCCCCATCATCAACTGGAAGAGGAGCTGGCCGGGTTTGTCGGTCGGCCCCGGGCCCTGCTGTTTTCCACCGGTTATATGGCCAATCTCGGGGTGGCAAGTGCGTTGCTCGGGCGCAAGGATGCGATGTTCGAAGATCGCATCAACCATGCCTCGCTGATCGATGCGGCGCAATTGTCCGGCGCGCGCTTGCAACGTTACCGGCATGTCGACAGTGAACACCTGCAGCAGTTGCTGGACAACAGCAACGCCACAACCCGGCTGATTGCCACCGATGGTGTGTTCAGCATGGATGGCGATCTGGCCCCGTTGCCGTCACTGGCCCGGCTGGCCCGGGAGCAGGAGGCCTGGCTGATGGTGGATGATGCCCACGGGCTGGGTGTCATCGGCGCCAGCGGCCGGGGCTCGCTGGAAGAGTCTGAGCAGGGAATCGATGAGGTGCCGATCCTGGTCGGCACCCTGGGCAAGGGCTTTGGGACCTTCGGCGCCTTTGTCGCCGGTGAGGAGGCGCTGATAGAAACCCTGATTCAGCAGGCGCGCAGTTATATCTATACCACGGCGCTGCCCCCGGCCGTGGCCGAGGCGACCCGGGCCAGTCTGCGGCTGGTACAAACGCAAGGCTGGCGACGGGAGAAACTGCAACAGTTGATCGCGCAGTTTCGGGCCGGCGCCGCGCAACTGGGCCTGGAGCTGGGGGCGTCAACCACCCCCATACAACCGTGGATCGTCGGCGAAACCGAACGGGCGGTGGCATTGAGCGAGAAATTGAAAGAGCAGGGCATCCTGATCAGCGCGATTCGCCCGCCGACTGTGCCCCGGGGCACGGCGCGACTGCGGATTACGTTTTCGGCCGCCCATGAGCCGGCGGATATCACCCAGTTGCTGGCGAGCATCGAGTCGGTGTTATAAGCATGGCGAATACCGCTTCGCTTCAGGTGACCCGCACGGGACAGGGGCCGGATCTGGTGCTATTGCATGGCTGGGGGATGCATAGCGGTATCTGGCACGGGGTGATCGACGCACTGGAGCCGCATTACCGCCTGCATCGGGTGGACTTGCCCGGCCACGGGCAAAGTCAGCACGCCGACAGTGAGTTTGATCTGGCGCAGCTGGCGGATGAGATATGGCAAAGCGTGTCGCCACAGTTAAGCGGACCGGCCTGCTGGCTGGGCTGGTCACTGGGTGGGCTGGCAGCCATGCAGATCGCGCTGCAACGACCCGAACAGGTTCGGGCACTGATACTGGTGGCCAGTACTCCGCGTTTCAGCCAGGCCGATGACTGGCCGCATGCCATGCCACCCGATCTGCTGGAGAGCTTCGCGGCACAATTGCGCGAAGATTATCGGGCGACCCTGCAACGTTTTCTGGCGCTGCAGGTCAAGGGCAGTGAATCCGCCCACGAGGCCTTGCGGACCTTGCGCCAGCGGGTACTGGAGACGGCCGAGGTCAACGTGACAGCGTTGCAAAGCGGTCTGACCATTTTGCAAGAGGCGGATTTGCGTAAACAGTTGTCGCTGATTCGACAACTGCCGTTGCTGCTGGTGATGGGGGAACAGGACATGCTGGTTCCGCCGGCGGTAGCGGGTGTGCTGTCCGAAACATTTGATGACAGTCAGGCCGTGATTATCGAGGGGGCGGGGCATGCGCCGTTTGTTTCCCACCCACAGACATTTGCTCAACAAGTGATGATGTTTTTACATGCAAGACAATGAGGCACAGGTGATCGACAAGCGCCAGTCCCGTAAAGCGTTTGAGCGTGCTGCCCAGAGTTATGATCAGGCCGCGGTGTTACAGCGGGAAGTCGCCGATCGCATTGTGGAACGGCTGGATTACATCAAGCATGTTCCACAACGCCTGCTGGATGTGGGTTGCGGTACCGGCTATACGTTACCCGCGCTGGCCCGACGTTATCCCGGCAGCGAGATCTGGGCGCTGGATGTGTCCGTGAATATGCTGGACCAGGCACGAGCCAGGCCGAGTTTATGGCAGAAGATGCGCAGCCGCTTTCGGTATGTCGCCGGCGATGCGGAGCAACTGCCGCTGGCCGATGCCAGCGTGGATATGATCTTCTCCAGCCTGGCCATCCAGTGGTGTGTGGATCTGGACCGGACCTTTGCCGAAATGCGCCGCGTGCTGAAGCCGGACGGGCTGTTAATGTTCAGTACGTTCGGACCGGACACCCTCGGCGAGTTACGCCAGTGCTTCGAGGCGGTGGATGCGTATTCCCATACCAACCGCTTTATTGATATGCACGATATTGGTGATGCCCTGTTGCGTCACGGCTTCGGTGACCCGGTCATGGACATGGAAATGCTGACATTAACTTATCCGGATCTGTTTTCCATCATGCGGGATCTCAAACAGATTGGCGCACATAACGTCACCCGGGGGCGTGCCCGGGGTCTGACCGGCAAGCGGCGCATGCAGGCAGTCGGCGAGGCTTATGAGCAGTTTCGCCGGGAACAACGTTTGCCGGTCAGTTATGAAGTGTTGTATGGCCATGCCTGGGCGATAGAAACCTCCGGCGCCGGTTGTGCCGTCCCGCAGGAAGTCCCGGTCAACTTTGTTCCGCGGCGATGAGCTCAAACATGGCACAGTATCCCGGTGTTTTCGTTACGGGGACCGATACCGAGATCGGCAAGACCTTCTGCAGTTGCCTGCTGATGGCGGCGTTGCAGCAGCGAGGTTTGAAGGTCGCCGGGATGAAACCGGTTGCCAGCGGCGGCGAGTTACAAAACGGGCGACTGGTCAACGAGGATGCCCGGCAGTTGCAACAGCAGTCCGGTATGAATCATCCTTACGACTGGGTAAATCCGTATGTGTTTGAGCCGCCGATTGCCCCGCACCTGGCCGCCAGCCAGGCGGGGTGTCGTATCGAGCGCGAGGCGATTCAGCAGGCTTATGCGCAATTGCAACAACACAGCGATCAGGTCATCGTTGAAGGGGTCGGCGGCTGGCGTGTGCCGTTAAGTGACGGTTTGTCGGTCTCCGATTTACCCGGCTTGCTGGGTTTGCCCGTGGTGCTGGTGGTTGGCATGCGCCTGGGTTGTCTGAATCATGCGCTGTTAACCATCGAAAGTATTGAACAACAGAACGTCCCGGTGGTGGGCTGGATCGCCAATGGGATCGCCCCCGATTTTGCCGCGCAACAGGGCAACCTCAAGACCCTTGAATCCCGCCTCGCAGTGCCCTGTCTGGGCCAGATTCCTTATCAATCTGCGCCACTCACCCCGCAACAACACGCACAACTGGCAACAAGCATCAATATAAGCTGGTTGTAATATTCTTAAGGAGTGAAACTCCTTGGTAATTTCTCGGTTGATCGTTAAGGTTATTAAACGATCCGCATTACTGGCCGCGCCACATACAGTTGACTGCTAGCAGAAAATGGCTAAATAGCTAATTAGAAGATAAACATATTAGCAGTTACTTTTATATCTGTTTGTTATAAGCCCATTCTATCTTTTTTATTGCGCGGCGCCGGGTGCCTGATTACCATGCGTAACAGCCTGAAAAAGGCGGCGTGCCAGGGGGCGGCTATGATCGCGCCAAAACAAGGCATTAAAAATTAAGAATAAACGGCGGGTTGATGTCTGCAGGCGATCAACCGGTCATAAGCAGCAGGTACGATCCAGATTTATAAATTATTCACTCGCGCTGGCCATAAGATTAAAGAGACAGGCATGTGCGGCGATGAGCGTATAAAAAACCAGAACCAATAAAATCAAGTGAATCCCAACCGGAAGAGGTAGAGGTATGTCGGCAAATACTATAACGAGAAAGCTCCGAAGCTTCCTATATGCTGTTTTGCTGTTGGGGCCTGGCAGCGCATTTGCAGAATATGGCCTGAACATGTCAGAGACTGTGACTGTTGTTGGTAAGGAGATCTATGGCCTGCATATGCTGGTGCTGTGGATTGTCACGATCGTTGGTATCGGCGTGTTCGGGGTGATGATTTACTCCCTGTTCAAACACCGCAAATCCAAAGGCGCCAAACCGGCGCAATTCCATGAAAGCACGACTGTGGAAGTTATCTGGACCATTATTCCGCTGGTGGTGTTGGTGTTGATCGCAATTCCGGCCACCAAGACGCTGATCAAGATTGAGGACACCGGCAATGCCGATGTGACCGTCAAGGCCACTGGCTGGCAGTGGAAATGGCAATATGAGTATCTGGATGAAGGCCTTAGTTTCTTCAGTAATCTCGATCAGGCCAGTAACGACGCCCGGCAAAAGGACTCCGGTGTGGATGTGCGGACAGTCGAAAACTACCTGCTGGATGTCGACAAGCCGATTGTGGTTCCGGTTAACAAAAAAGTCCGGATCCTGACCACTTCCAATGATGTGATTCATGCCTGGTGGGTACCGGATCTTGGTGTCAAGCGCGACGCGATTCCTGGCTATATTAATGAAAGCTGGTTCAAGGCAACTGAAACCGGAACCTACCGCGGTCAGTGTGCCGAGCTGTGCGGCAAGGACCACGGCTTCATGCCCATCGTGGTCAAGGTGGTCGCCGAGAACGAATACAAGAACTGGGTTGCAGAACAAAAACAAGCTGCCGCAGCAGCCAGTGCGGGCAGCGACCGGGAATGGACCGAGGAAGAGCTGTTGACCCGGGGCGAAGAGGTTTACAAAGCCAACTGTGCGGCTTGCCATCAGGCCAACGGGCAGGGCATTCCGGGTACCTTCCCGGCACTGGCTGGCGGTGAAATCACCACCGGGCCGGCAGAAGGGCATATCGATATTGTTCTGAACGGCAGGAGCGGGACCTCGATGCAGTCTTTTGGTCCGCAGCTCAATGATGCCGATCTGGCCGCGGTTATCACTTATGAACGTAAAAGCTGGGGCAATGACGCCAGCGTTGTGCAACCGTCAGCCGTCAAGGCAGCACGCTAAGGCGTAGTGGAGGATATAAGAATGAGTACAGTAGCTGCGACACACGAGCATCACCACCCGACGGGTATTACGCGTTGGCTGTTTACCACCAACCATAAAGATATCGGTACCCTGTACCTGTGGTTCGCTTTCATCATGTTCCTGACCGGCGGCGCCATGGCCATGGTCATCCGTGCCGAGCTGTTCCAGCCGGGCATGCAGATTGTGGATCCGCACTTCTTCAATCAGATGACCACCATGCACGGCCTGATTATGGTCTTCGGCGCGGTCATGCCGGCGTTTGTCGGCCTGGCCAACTGGCAGATCCCGCTGATGATCGGCGCGCCGGATATGGCGCTGCCGCGCATGAACAACTGGTCATTCTGGATCCTGCCGTTCGCCGGCACCATGCTGGTCAGCACCCTGTTTATGGAAGGCGGTGGCCCGGCCTTCGGCTGGACGTTCTACGCCCCATTGTCCACGACCTTTGCGCCGGCCAGTACGGACTTCTTTATCTTTGCGGTCCATTTGCTTGGCTTCTCGTCCATCATGGGGGCGATCAATATCATCGCGACCATTTTGAACATGCGTGCGCCGGGCATGACCCTGATGAAAATGCCGCTGTTTGTCTGGACCTGGTTGATCACCGCCTTCCTGCTGATTGCCGTTATGCCGGTACTGGCCGGTGCGGTCACCATGATGCTGACCGACCGCAACTTTGGCACCAGCTTCTTTGATGCCGCCGGCGGCGGTGACCCGGTTCTGTTCCAGCATGTGTTCTGGTTCTTCGGACATCCCGAGGTTTACATTATGATCCTGCCGGCCTTCGGCGTGGTCTCGCAGATCATTCCGACCTTTGCGCGCAAGCCGTTGTTCGGCTATGCCTCGATGGTCTATGCGACCGCAGCGATTGCGTTCCTGTCGTTCATCGTCTGGGCACACCATATGTTCACGGTTGGCATGCCGCTGGCGGGTGAGCTCTACTTTATGTATGCCACGGTGATGATTGCGGTGCCGACCGCGGTCAAGGTGTTCAACTGGACCGCCACCATGTGGAAGGGCTCGATGACCTTCGAGGCACCGATGCTGTGGGCGATTGCCTTTGTGTTCCTGTTCACTATTGGCGGCTTTACCGGCCTGATGCTGGGTGTCGCACCGGCTGACTTCCAGTACCACGATACCTACTTTGTGGTCGCGCATTTCCACTATGTACTGGTGACCGGTGCGGTCTTCGCCATAATCGCGGGCGTGTACTACTGGCTGCCGAAGTGGACCGGTAACATGTACAGCGAAACCCTGGCCCGGTGGCACTTCTGGCTGTCGGCTATCTCGGTTAATGTATTGTTCTTCCCGATGCATTTTGTTGGCCTGGCCGGGATGCCGCGACGGATTCCGGACTATTCGCCGATGTTCGCCGAGTTCAACATGATGGCCTCGGTCGGCGGCTTCGTCTTTGGTGCCAGCCAGCTGCTGTTCCTGTATATCCTGATCAAGACCATCCGTGGCGGAGAAAAAGCCACCGACAAGGTCTGGGATGGCGCGGATGGCCTGGAATGGACGGTTCCTTCACCGGCGCCGTACCACACCTTCGAAACACCGCCGCAGGTTAAATGAGTCGAAACGGGCAGGCAGTAACAACTGCCTTCCCGTATGACCAGACAAGGTAGTAATGATGAGTACTAACGTGGCACGAGCGAAGGCAAAAAAATCGACAATTGCAATCCTGGTGTTGATCGCCCTGGGGTTCTATATCGCGATTTTTGCCAAATACTGGTAAGCGGTCATGACACAGGACAACAAGCCCGAAAAAGCACATGGTCGACTTATAAGCAAGTTGACGGTGGTTGTGTTTGCGATGTTCGGTTTCGGGTTTGCGCTGGTGCCTTTGTACAACATGGTCTGTGACGCCTTCGGGATTAACGGCCGTTTCCTTGAGATTCAGGATGGTAGTTATACCGCTGAAGAAGGTTCGGTTAAAGGCAGGGAACTGGCGGCGAGAAAAGACCTGGAGCGCACGGTAACAGTCCAGTTCACGACCACGTTAAATCAGAACATGGCCTGGGAGTTCAGAACCATGACCCGGACCATGAAGCTGCATCCTGGTGAAATCAAGCAAGTGAAATTTTATGCCAGGAACAAGACAGACCAGACCGTGGTGGCACAGGCGGTGCCGAGCCTGGCACCATCCCAGGCAGTGAAATACTTCACCAAGATGGAGTGCTTCTGCTTTAATCAGCAGACATTCAAGCCGGGAGAGGCCAAGGAAATGCCATTGGTGTTTGTGGTGGACCCGGATCTGCCAAAGAACGTTAATACAATAACCCTGGGTTATACATTTTTTGATACTGATAAAAACGCCAGGCTGGAAAGTAATAACAAGCGCATTGCGGCAGTTACTGAAAACAGCCTGACTTATTCGAACTAATAACAATCAGCACTATAAGCATAAAAGAGGGGTAGCCATGTCAAACGCACAAGGTAGCTATTATTTGCCCGAGCCGAGCCATTGGCCGATTATCGGCTCGATTGGTCTGTTCACCCTGCTGGCCGGTTTTGCCGGGTGGTTGCATGGCGGAAGCAGCCTGTGGATGATTGCCGGTGCCATCATTGTTATCGTGATGATGTTTGGCTGGTTTGGCAAAGTCATTTCCGAAAGTGAAGGTGGACAATACAATGCGCAGGTAGACACCTCTTTTCGCATGGGGATGGCCTGGTTTATCTTCTCGGAAGTGATGTTTTTCGCCGCTTTCTTCGGTGCGCTTTTTTACGTACGGCAATGGGCATTACCCTGGTTGGATGGGGCAGGCAACAATGCCATGACCGGCGAATTATTATGGCCGAACTTCCAGGCAGCCTGGCCCCTGATGGATGTGCCCGGTGAAGGCTTTGATAAACCAAAGGAGGTTGTCGGTGCCTGGGGAATCCCGTTCTATAACACGATTATCCTGCTGACATCCGGCTTGACTGTCACCTGGGCACACTGGGGGCTGAAGAAAAACAATCGTACTCAGCTGATTGCCGGACTTTTTCTGACTGTGCTACTGGGGGCAGTGTTCATTTCACTGCAGGCCTGGGAATATGGTCATGCCTATAGTGATCTGAATCTGAAGTTGTCATCCGGTATTTATGGCTCGACTTTCTTCATGTTGACCGGATTCCATGGTCTGCATGTAATGATTGGGGCCATCATGCTGCTGGTGATGTTGTTGAGGTCGATCAAGGGCCACTTTACCGCGAAGCACCACTTTGCCTTCGAGGCTGCGGCCTGGTACTGGCACTTTGTGGATGTGGTCTGGCTCGGCCTGTTTATTTTCGTATACTGGCTGTAACAGGCGATAACATGGCTATGGAAGGCGCCGCGATTGCGGCGCCTTTTTTTTGGATATGATGCAGGTACGGGGTGCTTATCGAAACTGTATGCCACAGCAAATAGGAAATGACAATTTCTTAACCGGAGGAATTGTTACCCGGTATTTTGTGGTCTCTTCAGACAGGCGTAGCTCGAGCTGCGCACCTCTCTGCCTGACATTTTGCGATTCCCGGAGATCGAAGGTGGATGCCCTGTTCTATGAGTCACGCAGGCGTTGCCAACGTGACGTGTATCATTCGTCAGGGCGGGGCACAGGATTTTGGGTCGGTCATTTAGCCAAATAAAGGCTGTAAATCGCTGTTGCGGAAGAAAAATCCGACGTGAGAAAAAAAGGAAATTCACCGTGGCGTTATATCAGCGCGTGTGGTGAAATAAGGCCGAGCGAATAACCGATCATAATAAAGAGAAGCAGACCGATAGACAGCGCGATCCGCAGGGTCAATGCCTTGACGGTACGTGTGGAGTCCTGGTTGCCTTTGAGCATGGAAAACATGGCTGTGGCCAGGCTGAGTAATATCAGCACGAGGACAATGACGATCGCTGCTTTAAAAAGCATGGTTACCTCCGCTAACTGGTGAATAAAGTATACCCAAAATGTCGCGACGGTCATATGGACGGCGGGTAATAAAATGCAATTTGGCAATCGTGAATTCAGACCGCGCCTCTGGCCGACGATCGCAACAATTATCCTGCTGCCGGTATTGCTGCGCCTGGGTTTCTGGCAACTGGACCGGGCGCAGGAAAAACGGGAAATCGAGCAGCGCTTTGCCGAGCAGCAAGCCCGGCCTGCCGTTGAATTATCCCGGCTTGATCCGACAGGTCAGATAGAATATCGACGGGTCAGGATCAGCGGCCAGTTTGACGATGATCGGCAAATATTGCTGGATAACCAGGTTCATCAAAAGCGTGCGGGTTATCACGTGCTGACACCGTTACGAATCGGTGGTGCGCAGCAATACATCCTGGTTAATCGCGGCTGGATCGATGGCCATTTGCAACGCGACAAGATGCCGAAGTTTACAACACCGAAGCAACAAATTGAATTGACGGGTCGATTGAAACTGCCGTCAGACATCGGCCTGAAACTGGGCGAAAAAAGTTATACCAATACCAGCTGGCCACTGGTGGTGCAATGGCTGGATATAAAAGAACTCGAAGACCGGACAGGCCACAAACTGTATCCGTATATATTGCAGTTGGGTGAAAATGAGCCACACGGGTTCATCAGAGAGTGGAAGATTGTCAGTAGTTCACCCGAGAAGAGTACCAGTTATGCCGTACAATGGTTTACCCTTGCGCTGGTGCTGATTTTAATATTTATATTTGTTAACAGTAGAAAAATTGAACATGCAGAACATGAACGTAAGTGAGGCACAGCGAAACAAGGGTCGGCGGGAATTCTTGCTGCTTGTTGCGGTATTCTTTTTGCCGATAATTATTGTCCTGGTCCTGTATTTTAATCTTGAGAAATGGGATATAGGTGGTGAACGCAACCATGGTGATCTGATTCAGCCGCCACGTCTGCTGACGGATGTTGCCCTCACTGATCAAGAAGGTGCGACTTTTCGATTTTCCGATGTTCGTGATAAGTGGTTGATGATCCATTTTGGTGGTGCGAGCTGTAACCCGGAATGTGTCGAAGAGTTGTACCTGATGCGCCAGATTCGTCTGGCCCAGGGGGGCAACCGGCAGCGGCTTGTCCGTATTCACATCTCGACAGACGGTGCACCGCAAGCCAGCCTGCGTGCTGTGCTGGCGGAGCACCCGGATTTGAAGATCGTCTATGCGGATGATGCCAACCTGCGGAAAGTGCTTAATCAATTTAAACACGATACCGGTTCCGGCCCGTCGCTACAGTCAATCTATCTGGTGGATCCACGGGGTTATCTGATGATGAGTTATCCCGAAGACTACGAACCGAGGGGCGCTATCCGGGATCTGGAACGTTTGCTGAAGTTTGCGCGATCAGGATAATAAAACATGAACAAAGAAACGCTGTTTGCCAGGCTGGGATTGATTGCCACCGTGCTGGCCCTGTGTGTAGTGATACTGGGGGCCTATGTCCGCCTGTCGCATGCCGGGCTGGGCTGCCCGGATTGGCCGGGCTGTTATGGACACCTGGGTGTGCCGAAGAGCGAGCAGGAGGTGCTGACGGCCAATGCGCTGTATCCCGAGCGTCCGGTGGAGGCACACAAGGCCTGGAAGGAAATGGTACACCGCTATTTTGCCGGTATTCTGGGTCTGCTGGTATTTACTCTGGCCTTTATTGCCTGGCGCAATCGCCGTCATCCACAACAGGCACTCAAGTTGCCGTTATTCCTGAGTGTGTTGATTATCTTCCAGGCTTTGCTCGGGATGTGGACGGTTACGATCAAGCTCAAGCCCGTGATTGTTATGCTGCATCTAATGGGGGGAATGGCGACCCTGTCCCTGCTCTGGTGGATAACCCTGCGGCATATGAACCTGTTTGCCCGATTACGTACTGGCGTACAGGTTGGGCGATTGAAAAAACTGGCTTTGATAGGTCTGTTGATCGTGGTGGGGCAGATCATGCTGGGGGGCTGGACCAGTGCCAACTATGCCGCGTTGCATTGCACCGATTTCCCGACCTGCCAGGGCCAGTGGTGGCCGCAGACTGACTTTGGCGAAGCCTTTACTTTCTGGCACGGTATCGGGCCGGACTATGAAGGCGGTGTGATGAGTAACACCGCGCGGGTCACGGTTCACTTCACCCATCGACTTGGCGCGCTGGTCACCTTTTTGTATCTGGGTGTGTTGGGATTGATGTTATTGCTGGGCCGTTTGGGTGAAACTCTGCGGCCTGTGGGTTTGACCCTGTTGGCCGTATTGTTACTCCAGGTCAGCCTGGGGATTGCCAATGTCCTGCTGTCCCTGCCGCTGGGTGTGGCAGTGGCGCATAACGGCGTGGGTGCGTTATTGTTACTCACCCTGGTAACTCTGAACCACCTGGCATTCGAGCCGCGGAGAAGATGATGGGGGAGACCGTCAAACAGTCTGAAGTTCGCCCGGATATTTTCCGGCTATGGTGTGACTACTATACTCTGTGTAAACCCAAGGTCGTGGCGTTGATCGTATTTACGGCTATTGTGGGTATGTTTTTATCGGTGCCAGGGATGGTGCCCTGGCAGCCACTGATCTTCGGCACTCTGGGCATTGGTCTGGCCGCGGCGTCGGCGGCGGCTATCAATCAGATTGTGGATCAGAAGATCGATGCCGAGATGCAACGGACCTCAAAACGGCCCCTGCCCTCCGGCACGATTACCAACAAACAGGCACTGCTGTTCTCCGCCCTGCTTGGCATTGCCTCGATGGTGATCCTGGTCTATCTGGTTAATCCGCTGACCGCGGTACTGACCCTGTTGTCGCTGATCGGGTATGCCTTTGTTTATACGATGTACCTGAAGCGCGCCACGCCGCAGAATATTGTGATCGGTGGCGCGGCCGGTGCGGCGCCGCCGGTACTGGGCTGGACGGCGGTAACCGGGCATATCCATCCCGACAGCCTGTTGCTGTTTTTGATCATCTATACCTGGACCCCGCCCCATTTCTGGGCTCTGGCAATTCATAAACGCGAGGAGTACGCCAGGGTCAATGTGCCGATGTTGCCGGTCACCCACGGGGTACAGTTCACCCGTCTGCATGTGCTGCTGTACACCATTATTATGTTTGGCGTGACGCTGTTGCCGTTTGCCACCCGGATGAGCGGCTGGCTCTATTTTATCGGGGCGCTTGTCCTCGGCGGCATCTTCCTCTATTACGCCATTCGCATGCAGTCGGACAAAGATCCGAAAATCGCCATCAAAACGTTCGGCTATTCCATTCTCTATCTGATGTTGCTGTTCGCGCTGTTGCTGATAGATCACTACATTCCGTTACTGCTGGCGCTCTGGCAATAACCTCACACTATGTAAGTTATAATCGGTGTGATCCTCCCAGATTGGTGCTGAATGGGATGCTGCGTCTATACTGATGAGATGATCAGCAGTTGCCTGTCACTTTACAGATACTTTACAATATTCTGATATATTGATATTCCCGAGGGATTTTCTCAGGATTCCTGTGGCGCTGCAGGCGGAAAACTCCCTTATCATCACCTGATTCAACCAAGAACCAAGAGGCGTTATATGGCCCACTCAACTGCACAGGCTGCGGAACAATACAACTACGATATTGTCCGCAAGTTCACCATTATGACCATTGTCTGGGGTGTGCTGGGAATGTTCGCAGGTTTGTATATTGCCTCCGAACTGGCCTGGCCATTTCTGAACTTCGATATCCCGGAAATCACTTTTGGTCGTCTGCGTCCGGTGCACACGACACTGGTCATATTTGGTTTTGGGGGTAGTGCGCTGTTCGCCACCTCCTATTATGTGGTGCAGCGAACCTGTCAGGCGCGCCTGTACAACGATGGGCTCGCCAATCTGACCTTCTGGGGCTGGCAGGCTTCCATCGCGCTGGCCGCGATCTCCTACATGTTCGGGTACACCCAGGCCCGGGAATACGCCGAAATGGTCTGGCCGATCGATCTGCTGATCGCCGTCACCTGGGTGGCCTATTTCTGGATTTATGTACAGACCCTGCGCCGGCGCAGCCAGCCGCACATCTATGTGGCCAACTGGTTCTTCATCGCCTTTATCCTGGCAACGGCCCTGTTACATATCTTCAATAACATGGCCGTCCCGGTCAGCATGTTCAGCCTCTCTTCCTACAGTCTGCATGCCGGTGTTCAGGATGCCATGACCCAGTGGTGGTATGGCCATAATGCTGTCGGGTTTTTCCTGACTGCGGCCTTCCTGGGCATGATGTATTACTTTGTGCCGAAGCAGGCCGGCCGTCCCGTCTATTCCTATCGTCTGTCGATCATCCACTTCTGGGCCCTGATCTTCCTGTACATGTGGGTCGGTACCCATCATTTGCACTGGACCGCGATTCCCGACTGGACCTCCACCCTGGCGGCTACCTTCTCCATCCTGCTGCTCATGCCGTCATGGGGCGGAATGATCAACGGCATCATGACCCTCTCCGGTGCCTGGGACAAACTGCGTACCGATCCGATCATTCGCTTTTTGATCGTGGCTCTGTCGTTCTACGGCATGTCGACCTTCGAAGGCCCGCTGATGTCGCTCAAGAGTGTTAATGCGCTGTCGCATTACACCGACTGGACCATCGGTCACGTGCATTCCGGTGCGCTGGGCTGGGTTGCCATGATCACCTTCGGCTCGCTGTATCACCTGATCCCGCGTCTGTGGGAAACCAAAATGTACAGTGACCGCTTGATCTATCTGCATTTCTGGCTGGCGACCATCGGTATCGTGCTCTACATCAGCGCCATGTGGGTGGCCGGTATCGGCCAGGGCCTGCTGCTGCGCGCCTTTGATGAATACGGCAATCTGGCTTACACCTTCGTGGAATCCGTTGCCTTCCTGCACCAGCCGTACGTATTCCGGGCCATTGGCGGCGCGTTCTTTGTTGCCGGTATGATCCTGATGGCATTCAATGTCTACATGACCATCCGCAAGGCAAGTCGTGAAAGAGCTGAACTGGAAGCCAAGCTGGCCACGAAAATGGCCAAGGCCTAAAGAACAACAGGATTAGAGAAGAGCAATGAAACACGAAACTATAGAAACCAATGCCGGCTGGCTTATCGTCCTGACTCTGATCGTCATCAGTATCGGCGGTCTGGTCGAAGTCGTTCCGCTATACATGATCGATGACACAATCGAAGAGGTAAAAGTTGCCGGCAAGGAGACCGTTCGGCCCTACACACCACTGGAATTGCGTGGTCGTGATCTGTATATACAGGAAGGATGCTATACCTGTCATTCACAGATGGTGCGTCCGTTCCGTGACGAGGCATTGCGCTACGGTCACTATTCCCTGGCCGCCGAATCGAAGTTCGACCATCCTTTCCAGTGGGGTTCCAAGCGGACCGGGCCGGATCTGGCGCGCGTTGGTGGAAAATACTCCAACGAATGGCATGTCCAGCACTTGGTTGCACCACGTTCCGTAGTCCCCGAATCGATTATGCCGAATTACCCCTGGCTGCTGGAAAACAAGCTGAACTATAAGGATGTAGCCGACCGCATGCGGGCGCTGAAAGTCGTGGGTGTGCCTTATTCAGAGACCGAGGCAGAGTATCAGGTTAACGTCGAACGTTTCGGCGAAGACGTCGCCAAACAGCTGGACATCAATGCCGCTGCGGAAAACCTTGTCGCCGAGGCCAACCAGGGTAACTACGACGGTAATCCGATGGTTGTCAGTGAGATGGATGCCCTCGTGGCCTATTTGCAGGTACTTGGCACCATGGTGGACTTCAGTGAGTTCGAAGACGGACACTTTGTGCAGTACCGTTGAAGGGAAGCTGACCTGATATGTATGACTGGATAGAATCGATAGTGCATTCCGGGAGCGCAAAAACGTTCCTGTTGCTTCTTTTCTTCATTACGTTTGTGGGAATCATTTTGTATGTCTTTACAAACCGCAATCGCACTCGCCGTCTCGAGTCGTACAAGAATATTCCGTTTGAAGATGATGACGTAGGCCATCGCAAGGATACAGACAATGAGTAAAGATAAAAGCCAGAAGACAGTACAGACTACCGGTCACGCCTGGGACGGTGATCTGCAGGAGTTTAATAATCCGCTTCCGAACTGGTGGCTGTGGGCGTTCTATGCCACGGTTGTGTTTTCAATTATTTACTGGATTCTTTATCCCACATTACCCATTGGTGACGATTATACCAAGGGCGTGATGAACGATATCACCTATACCACCGAAGACGGCAAGACAGTCACCACGCACTGGAACACGCGCGCACTGTTTGAAAAAGAAATGCAGGAAGCCCGCGAGGCACAGGCCAAGTATATTGAGCAGTTGAGCCAGGCTTCATACCAGGAGATTCAGGCCGATCCCGAGCAGAGTGGTTTTGCCTTTTCCAAGGCCAAGGTATTGTTCGCGGATAACTGTGCCGCCTGTCATCAGACCGGGGGTAATGGCGTGATGGGCAAGTATCCGAACCTGATCGACGATGCCTGGCTGTGGGGTGGCTCATTCGAACAGATCGAACATACCATTCGCGAAGGTCGCCAGGGTAATATGCCGGGCTTCAAGGGGCAGCTCTCGCAGGATCAAATCAGCGATGTTTCGGCGTATGTGCTGAGTCTTTCCGGACATGATATGGACAACAATGCGGAGGTCGAGCGCGGCAAACAGGTATTCAATACCAATTGCGCGGTCTGCCATGGCGAAAATGCCACCGGTAAAACAGCGATGGGCTCGGCGAATCTGACCGACAGTATCTGGACCATAATCGATGTTCCGGGTGCCGCGGGTAATCAGGCGAAAAAAGAGACCGTGATGAAAATGGTACGTAATGGGGTATCGCGAGAAATGCCGGCCTGGAAACAACGTCTGTCGGATACCGAGATCAAGATTCTGACTTTCTATGTGCACGAAATGGGCGGCGGGAACTAGACTCGATTGCCCGACTCGAAAACAACAAAAACAACCGGTGGGAGGGCGCGTTTGCAACAGGCGAACGTCCCTCCCTTTATTTATTTGGCATTACCCGTGGATGTCTGACACAAAATTGAAACAGGAATGACACAACCCGCATACCAGGCCCGTATTCCAATCTATCCGCGTTCGGTCAAAGGACGCTTTCGCACGATTAAATATGCGATACTGACGCTGGCCTATGGCGTCTATTTCCTCCTGCCTTGGCTACGCTGGGCGCGCGAAAATGCACCGGACCAGGCAGTATTGTTCGATCTGGCCGGACGGCGGTTTTATCTGTTTGATCTGGTGGTCTATGCCCAGGATATCTTCTGGCTGGCGGGACTGCTGGTCATATTTGCGCTGTTGCTGTTTTTCGTCACCGGCGTTGCCGGGCGTGTCTTCTGCGGTTATTTCTGCTTCCAGACCTTGTGGACGGATGTGTATATTCTGATCGAACGGCTGGTGCAGGGCGAACGTAATGCCCGCATCAAACTGGCTAACGCGCCATGGGGCATGGCCAAGTTTGTCAAACTGGGAATGACGCATCTGCTGTGGCTGGCCATGGCGTTTGTCACCGGTTTGACGTTTACGCTTTACTGGGGCAACGCGCCGCAGCTGGCTGTGGATTTCTTCCAGGGGCAGGCGCCCTTCGCGGCGTATGCCACGACACTGTTCCTGACCGCCACAACTTATGTGATGGCCGGCCTGGCGCGCGAGCAGGTCTGCACCTACATGTGCCCCTATGCCCGCTTCCAGGGCGTGATGTTCGATCAGGATACCCTGATTGTGGCTTACGACGAGCAACGCGGCGAGCGCGAGCAGGGTCGGCATAAACCATCCAAGGACTACATGGAGCGCGAGGCGCGTATCGCCGACAAGGTAGGCGATTGTATTGACTGTGGCTATTGCGTGCAGGTTTGCCCGGTCGGCATCGATATTCGTAACGGTCTGCAATATCAGTGTATCTCCTGCGCCCTGTGTATTGATGCCTGCGATACCATCATGGACAGCATCGGTTATCCGCGCGGACTGATCCGCTATACCTCACAAAACGCCCTGGAAGGGAAAAAGAGCAATCCCTTCAACCTGAAAAATCTGGGCTATGCGCTGGTGCTGATTGCCGCGATCAGCCTGCTGGCCTGGGCTATCTCGCATCGGGACAAGGTTGAGCTGAGTGTGGCCCAGTTCCGTCAGCCATTATCCGTCACATTGTCGGACGGCCGGATTCAGAATCGTTACGAGATCAAGATTAATAACAAAACCAGCGATGCAATCCGTTACCGGATCAGCATCGAAGGGCTCCCGCAGGCGGAACTGGATCTGGGAGGCAACAGGGAGGTTACTGTCAGCCCTGAACACAGTCTCAAGCTGATCGCCAAGGTGAACCGGCGGCCGCAAACGGCCGAGCAGGAACGTCAGTCGTTCGAGTTTGTGATTCGTCAGCTGGACAATGACGATCCGCTGACCACCCGGCGTGATACCGTTTTCTATACACCGCTAACTGACTAAGGTCGCTGCCATGACAGATATCCTGTATTCCCTGCTCGGTGGTGTTATTGCCATTGTCATTGGTTTTGCCCTGCTGTACCGCTTCAGCCGGCTGGATGGCAAGATGGTGGCAGTGGTCGCGGCCTTGCTGGTGGTGGGTATCTATATGCCCACGGTCATCATTGCCTGGCCGGGGGCCGATGTGTTTGCCATTCATATTGCCGTTTATCTGGTGACGGTCTATGTGCTGGGGATTATCAGCAGCCAGCGCGATGCGCGCCGCGCGGATGGCGAGACCGGTCGCTGGTTTCACTGGGGACCGGCGGCGATCGTGATCTTTTTCATGGTGGTCATTGCCGTCAATTCCGTCTATATCCTGTTGGCGCAAAAAGGCCTGGACAGCGGGGCGACCCGCTGGCTGCTGCCCGAGCCGCGCAGTGGCGGGGAGGTGAGTTCGCATTTTCCCGGTACCGTGGCGCGCGATTTTCGCAAGGAGCAGGATGAATTCAACCAGTTTCAACAGCGCTTTCAGGAACAGCAGGAACGGGGCTGGCAGGTGCAAAAAGGCTGGCTGGGTGAGGCCCGGGCCGGGCAGGCGTCTGTCTTCAAGCTGCGGGTGCTCGAGCGGGATGGGACACCGATCAGTGACGCCGAGGTGCGAGGCCTCTTTTTGCGCCCGGGCGACAGCCGGCTGGATCAGGTGTTTGCCATGTCACCGCTGAGCGACGAGCCCGGCAGTTATCTGGCCGAGCCGGTGCTGCCCGAAGGCGGGCGCTGGGAATTGCTGCTGCAAATACGCCGGGGGGAACAGCGCCATGAGATCAAGGCAAGCACCCGGATAGAGGCGGCGCGCTGAGCCGTTTGCCGATGGCCGGGGAACATCACAGCTGTTTTCATTGCGGGCAGCCGGTTCCTCCAGGCAGTCATTACCAGGCTGTGATCGATGGCGAGGCCCGGCCCATGTGTTGTCCCGGTTGCGAGGCGGTGGCCAATGCCATTGTCGAGGCCGGCCTGGAAGACTTCTATCGTTATCGTACCGAAAATGCGCCGAATCCCGCGCAACTGGTGCCCGAGGCCCTGAAAACGCTGGATCTCTACGATCGGCCCGAAGTGCAGCAACGCTTCGTCAGCGGCGAACCCGAGGAGCGCGAAGCCTCGCTGATTCTGGAAGGCATCACCTGCGCCGCCTGTGTCTGGCTCAACGAACGACACGTCGGCAGCCTGCCCGGGGTGCTGGAATTTGCCATCAATTACAGTACCCAGCGCGCCCGCGTGCGCTGGGACGAGCGACAGATTCAGCTCAGTGACATCCTGAGGGCGATCAGTGCCATCGGTTACCGCGCTCATCCTTACGATCCGCACCGTCAGGCCCAGGTCCAGCAGCGCGAGCGCGGCCGCGCCCTGCGGCGTCTGGCCATTGCCGGCCTGGGGATGATGCAGGTGATGATGCTGGCCGTGGCGCTGTATGCCGGCGAGGACCAGGGCATGAGCCACGACATGATGCACTTCTTGCGCTGGATCAGCCTGATTATTGCTACCCCGGTGGTTGTGTACGCCGGCTGGCCGTTCTACAGCGCCGCCTGGCGGGATCTGCGCCAGCGTCAGCTGGGCATGGACGTGCCGGTAGCGCTGGCCGTGGGTGGCACCTACATCGCCAGTGCCATCGCCACCGTCACGCGCGGTGGCGAGGTCTATTTCGAATCGGCCACCATGTTTGTATTTTTCCTGTTATTGAGCCGCTATCTGGAGATGGGAGCACGCCAGCGCGCCAGCGCGGCGGTGGAGAATCTCGCCACCCTGTTGCCGGCGCTGGCCACGCGACTGAATGCGCAAGGGGAGGAGACCCAGGTCGGGGTCGCCGAACTGGTGCCCGGCGATCGGGTGCGTATCCGACCCGGTGAGACGGTACCGGCCGATGGCGAGGTGCTCAGCGGCACCTCGAGCGTGGACGAATCGTTGCTGACCGGGGAGAGCCTGCCTCGCCCGCGCCAGGCCGGCGATGGCCTGATTGGTGGCGCCGTCAACGTGGAGAGTCCGCTGGAGATGCGGGTGACCCGGGTCGGACAGGATACCGTGCTCTCCGGTATCCAGCGGCTGCTGGATCGGGCCCAGAGCGAAAAACCGCGCATCGCCCGGCTGGCCCAGCGCGGTACCGGCCATTTCGTGTTGCTGGTCCTGTTGCTGGCCGCCGGCGCGGGGCTGATCTGGTGGCAGATCGACCCGGCCCGGGCCTTCTGGGTGGCCGTGGCGGTGCTGGTGGTCAGCTGTCCCTGTGCCCTGTCACTGGCCACCCCGGTGGCCATGACCGCCAGTACCGGTCAGCTGACCCGTCGCGGTGTGATAACCACGCGGGGCCACGCGCTGGAGACCCTGGCACGCACTGATACGCTGATTTTCGACAAAACCGGGACCCTCACCGAGGGTCAGCTGTCGCTCGCCCAGGTCCGCCTGCTGGGTGAGCTGTCGACGCAACGTGCGCTGGCACTGGCGGCGGCCCTGGAGCAGGGTTCGGAACACCCGCTGGCCCGGGCCATTAGCGCCGAAGCGGGGTCGCCGCCCCCCGTTGAACGGCTGCAGGCGACACCCGGTTGCGGGGTGAGCGGCGAGATCGACGGGGTGACTTACCGGGTGGGGACGCTGGCCTTTGTCAGCGAACTGAGCGGCGTCGAGGGCGGCGCGGTACCCGCGGCGACGCCCGGCACCAGCCCGGTCTATCTGGGATCGGCCGAGGGGGTGCTGGCACTGCTGGAGCTGAGCGACCGGCTGCGTTGTGATGCGAAGGCAACCGTGGCCGGCCTCCAGGGGCTGGGGATCGATGTCCGGCTCTTTTCCGGCGATGACGCGGCCGCGGTGAGCCGGGTCGCCGAACAGCTGGGAATTAAACAGGCCCGGGGCGCCCTGCTGCCGGCGGACAAGCTGGCCGGTTTGCGGGAATTGCAGGAGCAGGGGCAGACCGTGGCGATGGTCGGCGACGGGGTCAATGATGCTCCGGTCCTCTCGCAGGCCCATGTCTCCATTGCCATGGCCAGCGGGGTGGAGCTGGCCCGCAACAGCGCCGACATGATTTTGCAGTCCAACCGGCTGGGCCATTTGCTGGACGCCGTCAAACAGTCGCGCGCCACGCTGCGCATCGTGCGCCAGAATATCGGCTGGGCGCTGGGGTATAATCTGGTGGCCCTGCCGGTGGCGGCGGCCGGTTTCCTGACGCCCTGGCTTGCCGCGCTGGGGATGTCCCTGAGCTCGCTGCTGGTGGTGCTCAATGCCCTGCGCCTGTTGCGCGGGGAAAAACAGGCTCCGCTGTCGGATCGGGGGGAAGCCGGGGTTTCACCGCTGTCGCCGGTGGCGGATAATGAGGGTCGTCCGGGCTGATATAGCCGGGAGTGGGTATTCAAGGAGACGTTATGGAGATCCTCTATCTGCTTATCCCCATTGCCGTGATCGTGCTGGCAGTGGCCATCGGTGCGCTGATCTGGGCGGTGCGCAGCGGGCAGTTCGAGGATCTGGAAGGCCCGGCTCACCGGATTTTGATGGATGATGACGATCCGCGGATTCCCAGTCGGCGTCAGGAAGACGCCTCCGGGGAGGAGAGGGACAGGCGGACTTGATGCCCCGGTCCGGGTTTATTAGAATTTACTTATTGAAGATGATGCCTTTTTGGAGAGCCCCATGAAAGAAATGTTCACGTTCCAGAATTTGCCCATGGTGATTGTGATTGCCCTGATCGCCATTGCTTGGTTCAGCTTCCTGTCCGTTATTATTGCCGGCTGAACCGTCTGCTACCCGAAAAGTGCCGCGGCACTTTTCGGGTTGATTGTCTGCCCCTCTAACTGCCACTTTTTCTGTCAGAAACCCCGTCAAACACTCAACTCTGTCACCGTCTTCGCCGATAACTGAATGAACCGCCGGGGTTTTTCCTTGCGGATCTATTTCAAGACGGAGTCTCGGGTTGCTGGGTTTTTTGCCACGATCGCGCTATTACGCTTTTTTCCTGCTGGTTCTGCTCATGTCGGGCAGTGTCCCCCTGTGGGCGGACGAGGCACCGACGACCGATCTGCGTGTCCTGATCGATATCTCCGGCAGTATGAAGCAGACCGATCCCGATAACCTGCGTCGCCCGGCATTGAAGCTGCTCACCGGTCTGATGCCGGAGGGAACCCGTGCCGGTGTCTGGACGTTCGGACAGTACGTGAACATGGCGGTGCCCTACGGTCAGGTTGACGCCGACTGGAAAACGCGCGCCCGGCGTGAAGCGGACGCGCTGCATTCCCGCGGTCTGTATACCAACATCGAGGCCGCACTGGAGAAGGCCGCGTTCAACTGGCAATCGCCGGATCCCGCCTATGATCGGCATCTGTTATTACTGACCGACGGCAAGGTGGATGTCAGTGATAAGCCGCGCGAGAGCGCGGTTTCCCGTCAGCGAATCCTGGAGGAACTGTTGCCACGCCTGCAACGCGCCGGGGTCAAAATCCATACGCTCGGGCTCTCCGACGGCGTGGATCGGGAATTGCTGACGACACTGTCGGCCGCCAGCGGTGGCTGGTATGAGGAGGCCCGCGACAGCGAGGCGCTGCAACGACTGTTTCTGCGGCTGTTTGAAAAGGCGGTAACGGTGCAGACCCTGCCCCTGACGAACAATCGCTTTGTCGTCGATGAAAAGGTCGAGGATATTACCTTGCTGGTGTTTCGTGAAGATGGCGACCCAGCGCTGAGTATCGTCACTCCCGAACAGAAATCCTGGCGCGAAACAGAGCATCCTTCGTCGGCACGCTGGTATGGCGAAGAGGCCTATGATCTTGTGACTATCGAACAGCCGCAAAGCGGTGAGTGGCTGCTACAGACCCGCGAGGATCCCGATAACCGGGTCATGGTGCTGACCAATCTGCAACTGCAGGTGGCGCCCTTGCCGGATCATCTACTGCGCCAGGATGCGCTGAGCCCAGACGCCTGGCTGAGTGACAAGGGGCAGCGGATTAACGATCCAGCCTTCCTTGAACTGGTCGACTTCAGCCTGCATACCGATAACCCGCCGGATTCCGGGGTGTCGCGCTATCCATTGAACGATGCTGACG
Organism: uncultured Thiohalophilus sp.; assembly: GCA_964405505.1. Classification (GTDB taxonomy): domain Bacteria; phylum Pseudomonadota; class Gammaproteobacteria; order UBA6429; family Thiohalophilaceae; genus Thiohalophilus. The sequence goes on along the minus strand of CAYOOC010000005.1, from coordinate 45,029 downwards.
CTGACGGCGTTTATCAACGCGATAGGGTACCGGCGCTGGAGAGTGGCGAACATACCCTGCGGGTACGGGCCAGCAGCCCGACCTTCGAACGCGAGCAGGTCCATCATCTGCGCGTGTATGACGCGCCGCTTGCCATCCGGCTGGATGAGCAGCCCGAAGGGGATTACCGGCTTGAGATTAACCCGGTGACCGCCCTGTTCCAGCCCGAATCAATCCAGGTGTCGGTGCAAAACAGCGCCGATATGCCGATCGAACTGACCCGCGAGGGCAATGCCTGGCAGGCCGAGGTGCCGGCAAGCTTGAGCGGCGAGACCCTGAGCATTGAGTTTCAGGCGACCCGCCAGGCTGGACGTGATTTTGTCAGTCATGTGGAACGCCTGATAGGCCGTGCGCCGGCCAGCACCCTGGCCAGCGAAGGGGACGGCAGCCCGGCTTTAACCGCCGGCGACCCGCAAAGTGAACCGCAGACGCAAACGGAACTGGACTGGCGCTGGGTTATCGCCATGGTGGCACTGACCAATCTGTTACTCATCCTGGGTGGTCTGGCGATCTATGCTTATCTGCGCAAGCTGCGCCGTGATGTTCTGGCCTCCGAAGAAAAGGAGTTGGAACTATGAGCGAATTTATGACCGGAATGTTGGTACTGACCAGTGAATTGAGCGCGGTATTATTGCTGGGCGCCATTGTGCTGCTGGTGTGGATGATCCGGCGCCAGCGCAAGCACCGGCGGCTGGCCCTGGAGTTGATCCATCGCCTGCGCGAGTCGGAGCCCGAACGGCGGCGGAAACTGGTCGCGCTGCTTAGCGAGCATCTTGAAATGGACGCCGAGCAGGCCGAGGCCCGGGCCCGGGCGATGCTCAAATGTGAAACCAGCCTCTACTCCCACGTGTTACGCCTGTTCATGGGACGGGATCCGGAACAGCTGTTGCAGGTGGATCACGACGTCGAAAAGCTGGTCAGAAGCTACTATCATTTACTGGAAGAGGAGGAGGAAGAGGAAGGCGACGCCGAACGCGAATCGCTGATCGTCAAGCTCAAGCGCGAAAACAAGCAATTACGGGAGGAAAAAAACAGCCTGCAAAAAAACCTCGAGACCACCATGGAAACCATGGAGAACATGATGGACGAATACGCCTCCATGTATGAAGGCGGGCACAAGGAAGGCGAGCAACGGCTGAAAAATGAAATGTTCAAGTTGCAACAGAAGATCAGCAAGGTGGTTTCCAGTGACAACGGTGAGGAGCAGGGGAGTGAAACGGATGACGAAGATGAAATACCAGAGCTGGACCCCGATACCGAGGAACCCAAACCGAATCAGTAATATCTCTGGGGGATAAGCAGCAATCCCTCGTACGGGCTCCGCGATCACTTGTTTGGCAGAGGTGAATCATGAGCGGCAAATCACAATCCCGGAATTCCATCAGCATGCACGACGGTATCGCCGTCTGGTGCGACTGTTGCTCCTGCGAGGCCGAACCCTACTGGCAGGCCGTGGCCGAAGAACTCGGCATCGACCTGGGCAGTGACTACGAATCCGACAACGCGACTGACAAGTCCGGGGGCACCACTTTTCAGGGAGCTGGAAAGTAGCGCAAATACGCAAAGTCATATCAGTCCGCAAATGCACGCGAATTGACGCAAATGTAATGACAAGTTGATTGGCGTTTATTCGCGTTAATTAGCGGATAATTATTGTTTCGTTTACATAAAACTCAAGACAGACCAAAACAAAAAAGGCCTCCATTCGGAGGCCTTTTAGTAGTTTAATGCTGGTCGTTCAATTTGGGTTCTAGCGACTAGCACCTGGAGACTAGCCCCTTGAAGTCAGGCGGTCAGTGCACCACGCAGTTTTTTCATGGCATTGCTTTCCAGCTGACGGATCCGTTCGGCCGAGATGTTGTAGGTATCGGCCAGATCATGCAGCGTGGATTTGTTGTCGCTTAACCAGCGCCGGGTGATGATATCGCGGCTGCGATCGTCCAGCTTCTGCAGGGCGCCCATCAGCTGTTGTTTGCTGTGATCTTCCCATTGCTGGTCTTCCACTACCTGCGACGGCTCATGGCTCATGTCTTCCAGAAAGCCGACCGGTGAGAGATTGGGCCGATCGTCGTCGTCATCATCCGGCTGATCGAAGCCGACGTCCTGGCCGCTCATGCGCGATTCCATCTCGCGCACGTCCTTGGTGGTCACGCCGAGATCCTCGGCCACCGATTCGACCTCATCCTGGTTGAACCAGCCCAGACGCTGTTTGGCGCTGCGCAGGTTGAAGAACAGTTTACGCTGCGCCTTGGTGGTGGCGACCTTGACGATGCGCCAGTTGCGCAGGATATATTCGTGAATCTCGGCGCGGATCCAGTAGACCGCAAAGGACACCAGGCGCACACCCACATTGGGATCGAAGCGTTTGACCGCCTTCATCAGCCCGATGTTGCCCTCCTGGATCAGATCCGCCTGAGGCAGACCGTAGCCGCTGTAGCTACGGGCAATGTGGACGACAAAGCGCAGATGCGAGAGCACCAGCTGTTGCGCGGCATCCAGATCCTGCTGTTCCTGCCAGCGTCGGGCCAGTGAGGTCTCTTCCTCCGCCGAAAGCATCGGAATACTGCGCGTTGCCTGAATATAGGATTCCAGGTTGCCGGTCGGGACGGCCAGTTGCAGTTCTAGACCCTTACTCATAATCTGTGTTTCCTCGTTCATCATATTCACCAATACTAGCACTCGATAAATTAGAGTGCCAAATTCCTTATTAGTTCACTCTAATATATAGAGTGAAATTGTCAAGATTACAAAGACTTGTGAACACTATGGGCTCGAATAGTTCCACGGGGAGGTCTGTACCCCGTCGCTGGCGAACAGGCTGGCGCGGTTTCGGCCCTGCTCCTTGGAATGGTAGAGAGCCTGGTCGGCCTTGTTCAGGAATTCGCTCAGGTGCAGATCGGGGTGGTCCTCGGTGCTGGCCAGCCCCAGGCTGATGGTGATGTCGACTCCGGCCGGCTGCAGGTGCTCGACGTGGTGGCGCAGCTTTTCCGCCAGCTCGAACATGGCGTCGGCCTGGGTCTGTCGGACCAGCACGCAGAATTCTTCCCCGCCGAAACGCACGGCCATATCGTCCGGGAACCACTGATTGAGCGTCTCGCCCAGTTCGGCCAGCACGTGATCGCCGGTAATGTGGCCCAGGGTATCGTTGATCCGTTTGAAGTGATCGATGTCAATCAGCATGGCCCAGACCGGCTGGTGCGTGGTGTCCCGAATGAGGCTTTCGCCGTTGTCCACCAGGTAGCGCTTGCTGCGCACGCCGGTCAGGCTGTCGGTGGCGGCGATCCAGCGCATCGCTTCGGTCTGTTGCTTGAGCGCGTCATACTGGTGCTTGATCAGCAGCAGCGAACGGACCCGGGCGATCAGCACCTCTTCGATCAGGGGCTTGCCGACAAAATCGTTGCCCCCGGCGTGGAACACCTCGACCTGTTTCTGTTTGTCGTCGGAGCCGGTCAGCACCAGCACCGGCAGCTCCTGCTGCGACAGGTGCAGGCGGGCGCGGATGGCGTGCAGCAGGTCACCGCCGGTCAACGCCCCTTCGAGGAAGAAATCGGTGATGACCATGTCGAACGCGGTCTCGGGATTGGGGTTGTCCAGCAGCACGATGGCCTGCTCGGCGTTGTCGGTCAGGGTCACCTTGAGGCCGTGTTTTTCCAGGATTTTCCGGGTCACTGCGGCGGCAGTGCGGCTGTCTTCCACATACAGGACATGGCCGACCAGTCCGGTATTACGCTGGATAAAGGATTTGATGAAGTCACCAAAGGCCTTGTAGCCACTGGATTTGTCGAAATAATCGGTGACGCCGGCCTCGAAACCCTCGCGCAGCAGACGTTCATCGGCGTCGCCGGAGACCACGATGACCGGGGTGTAATGATGGTGCTTGGTGTCCCGTACCGCGCGGCTCAGCGCCAGGCCATCCATGTCCGACAGCAGCAGGGCAGTGGTAATCAGGTCGAAATGCGCCTGTTTGAGCAGTGCCAGTGCTTCATTGCCCGATTCGCAGGTCACCACCTCGACGTGGTCCATCTCCTCGCGCAGGATGCGAGCGAGGATCGCCCGTGACACGGACGAGCCATCGACCACCAGGATTCGGGTCTGTATGTCTGACATTTTTTAGTATCGGATACAAATTACGGCACTGCTACAGGTATCGACAGTAACGGGGCAATCTGTAACAAATTTTCTGGTTATTTTGGGCTTCAGCCCGGCTCGATGTCACGCAGATGGCGGCCCACGGCGATCCACGAGCCCACCAGCCCCAGCGCGATCCCCGATAGCAGCAATATGGCCGTGGTCTGGATATTCAATCCGCTCAGGCTGAAACTGTTTTGGTACAGACCGGCCAGTTTTTCCACCGGTCCGCTCAGAATCCACAGGGAAACCGTGACCAGCAGCCAGGCGATCAGGGCGCCAATCAGGCCATACCAGAAGCCGGTATACAGAAACGGACGACGAATGAAGGCGTCGGTGCCGCCAATCAGCTTGATGATCACAATCTCGTCCCGGCGGTTCTGGATGGCCAGGCGAATCGTGTTGCCCACCACCAGCAGTACCGCCAGGGCCAGCAGGCTGGCCAGTACATAGACTCCCTGGCGCAGGATATCCATGATGGCGTAGAGCCGTTTGACCCATTGCACATCGAGCCGGGCCAGATCCACGCGCGGATTCTCGCGCAGCTCGGCCAGCAGCGTCTCGGTGGCGGCCGGGTTGCTGCGCTCGAGCGCCGGCAGGACCACCAGCACCGCCGGCAGGGGGTTCTCCTGCAGGGCGTCCAGTGCCTCGCCGAAGCCCGACAGACGCTGGAATTCGGCCAGCGCCTGCTGCGGGGAAATGTAGTTGACCTGGCGAACCCGCGGATGCGCCTCGAGCTGGCGGACCAGCCGGCGTGCCTCCGCCTCGGGGGTGCCGCGTTGCAAAAACAGGGAAATCTGGCTCGTCTCGTCCCAGCCACCGCTGAGTTGCTGGGCGCTTTTGAGCACCACATGCAGGCCCGCGGGCAGGGCCAGCGCAATGCCGATGACGGCGGCGGTCATCAGCATCGAGGCCGGGCGGCGGCTGAGCTGGCCGAGGCTGTAGAAAAACACCTGGGCATGCCGCAACAGGTGAATGCGCAGCCGGCCCGGCGGGCCGGGGCGGCGCGCTTCACTGCGCCGGGGCTTGGAGGACGGGGCAGGGCGGTCGCGGCGCATGGGCTTACTCGCTCGGGTCACTGTCGGCGCTCAGCCGGCCCTGTTCCAGGGTCAGGCGACGGTAGGGCAGGTTAGAGATCAGGGCCAGATCGTGGCTGGCCACCAGCACGGTGACGCCCACCTGGCTGAAATCCTCGAAAATGCCCATGATCTCGGCGGAAAGCGTCGGGTCCAGGTTGCCGGTCGGTTCGTCGGCCAGCAGCAGCGGCGGTTTGTTGACCACCGCCCGGGCGATGCCGACCCGCTGTTGCTCGCCGCCGGAGAGCGTAATCGGATAGGCCTTCTCCTTGCCCAGCAGGCCGACCTTGTCCAGTGATGCACGTACCCGCCGGTCGATCTCGCGCTGCGGCTGACCGGCGATGATCAGCGGCAGGGCCACGTTGTCGAACACGGTGCGATCGAACAGTAACTGGTGATCCTGGAAGATGATGCCGATGTTGCGCCGGAAATAGGGAATGCGCCGGCGGCCGATGCGCGCCAGGTTCTGGTTGTTGATCAGCACCTGGCCGCGGCTGGGCCGCTCCAGCAGCGCAATGAGCTTGAGCAGGGTACTCTTGCCGGCGCCCGAATGGCCGGTTAAAAACGCCATCTGCCCGGCCGGCATGTGGAAGCTGACATTGGTCAGGGCTTCATAGCCGCCGGGATAGCGCTTGCTGGCCGAGGTGAAACGAATCATCCGACAACACAGGGACGAGTTACGAGGAACGAGGGACGAGGAGAACCCGCAGGCATTCGGGTAGCCGCCCGTTTCAGTGGCTTCGGTGTTTTCGGTGGCTGATTTGGATACACCCCGGTTTCCCCTTTACATCAACTACGAAAGCGTAACGTTTCGGTTCGCCTTGTTTGTCTGACGCGGTCACGAATTGAACCACTGGCCGCTTTTTATTATTGCTCTTGCGCCTCGCTGGTGTCGCTGCCCAGCAGGGCCTGGACGAATTCACCGGCGTGGAACGGGCGCAGGTCCTCGATGCTCTCGCCGACGCCGACGAAACGGATCGGCACGCCCAGTTTCTGGGCAATGGCAAAGATTACCCCGCCCCTGGCGGTGCCGTCGAGTTTGGTCAGGGTAATGCCGCTCAGGCCCACGGCGTTGTGGAATTGTTCGGCCTGGACCAGGGCGTTCTGGCCGGTGCCGGCATCCACCACCAGCATCACTTCATGCGGTGCGGCCGAATCCAGCTTGGTCATGACCCGTTTGACCTTTTTCAGCTCGTCCATCAGGTTGGACTGGGTATGCAGGCGCCCGGCGGTGTCGGCGATCAGCACATCAATGCCGCGCGAGCGGGCCGCGGCCATGGCGTCATAAATGACCGAGGCGCTGTCGGCGCCGTGTTGCTGGGCGATGACGGGGATGTCGTTGCGTTCTCCCCAGGTCTGCAGCTGTTCGATGGCGGCGGCACGGAAGGTATCGCCGGCAGCCAGCATGACGGAATGGCCCTGTTGCTGGAGTTGCCGGGCCAGTTTACCGATGGTGGTGGTCTTGCCGGCCCCGTTGATGCCGACCATCAGGATCACAAACGGCTGGCAGGTAGTGTCGATGGTCAGCGGTGCCTCGCAGGGGGCCAGAATCTGCTGCATATCCTGTTGCAGGGCCTCCAGCAGGGCATCGCTGTCCTGCAGTTCCTTGCGCGAGACCCGGGTGGTCAGCTCGTCGATGATCCGCCGGGTCGCCTCGACGCCGACATCGGCGCCCAGCAGCAGGGTCTCGATCTCTTCGAGCAGTTCATCATCGATCTGTTTTTTGCCCCGGGCCAGGCGGGTCAGGCTCTCGGTGAGGCCGGAACGGGTGCGTGACAGCCCCTGCTTCAGGCGGGCAAACAGACCCGGCGCGGCGGATTTTGCGTCGCGGTTGTCAGAATCGGATTTACGGAAACCAAACATCAATTTCAGGGTCGTAGTGAATGTGATCGAGGAATGTGGAGGAACCGGTTGTTCCTGTGTTTCAGGCGCACTATCCTACCACTGCTTGATGTTTTGAGTAAGCCACCAACCTCTCATACAGGCCAAATAAATCAATGCGACGTTTACTGATTCTGCTCGGGCTGGGACTGTTTTGTTTACCGGCACTGGGCCAGGTCCACGAATACAATCTGGATAATGGCATGAAACTGCTGGTGCGCGAGGATCACCGCGCCCCGGTGGTAGTCTCGCAAATCTGGTACAAAATTGGTGCCAGTTACGAACACAATGGGATCACCGGCGTCTCCCATGTTCTGGAACACATGATGTTCAAGGGCACCGAAAAACACGGCCCCGGGGAGTTCTCGCGCATCATTGCCGAAAACGGCGGACGGGAGAATGCCTTCACCAGCAAGGATTTCACCGCCTATTTCCAGCAACTGGAAAAAAGCCGGTTGGCGATCAGCTTCGAACTGGAGGCCGATCGTATGCGTAACCTGACCCTGCCGAAAGACGAGTTTCAAAAGGAACGTCAGGTGGTCATGGAGGAACGTAAACTGCGCACGGAAGATAACCCGCGCGCCCTGGCCTATGAAAAATTCAACGCGGCGGCGTTTATGGTGAGCCCGTACCGGCATCCGACCATCGGCTGGATGAACGACCTGAAGAACCTGACCGTCGAGGATCTGCAACAGTGGTATCACCCGTGGTATGCGCCAAACAACGCGACCCTGGTTGTGGTTGGCGATGTCGAGCCGGATGCAGTTTACCGCCTGGCAAGAAAACATTTCGCCCGCCTGCAGCAGGTTGATGTACCGCCGATCAAGCCGCGGGTCGAGCCGCCGCAAAAGGGTGAGCGGCGAGTCGTCGTTCAGGCACCGGCCAAATTGCCCTATTTAATGATCGGCTATCACGTGCCGGTACTCAAAACCGTCGAACAGGAGTGGGAAGCCTACGCACTGGAAGTGATGACCGGCATTTTAAGCAGCGGGCGCAGTGCCCGTCTGCCCGCGCGGCTGGTGCGCGGGCAGCAGATCGCCGCCGGTGCCGATGCCGGTTACGATCTCTATTCGCGGCAGGGCAACCTGTTCACGCTCAGCGGAACACCGGCGCGTGGCCATGATATCACGGAACTGGAGCAGGCCCTGCTGGAGGAGATCGAGGCGTTGAAAAACGAACCGGTCGGGCAAGATGAGCTGGCGCGGATCAAGGCCCAGGTGGTGGCCGGCGATGTTTATGAAAAGGATTCCATGTTCTATCAGGCCATGCAGATGGGGATTCTGGAAACCGTGGGACTCGGCTGGCAAACCATGGAAGCGTACCGCGAGAAAATTAACGCCGTCACACCGCAACAGATTCAACAGGTGGCTCGCAAATATCTGCGTCAGGATAACCGCAGCGTGACAATACTCGATCCGTTACCGCTTGACGGCCAACAACCTGCTGGATCACCGACCGCCACCGGACACTGAGATCTTTCTACCTGATGATGAATATGATGAAGCGACTGAACTGGAAAATTGCCCTTGCTGTTATTGTCATTCTGGCATTGACCTTTACCCTGGCGCGGTTCGAACACAGCGGTGAACCGGTTTCCACCGGCGTTGACAGCAGTTTTGAGTTCCAGAGCTGGACGACCGAAAATGGCGCCCGGGTGGTGTTTGTGCCGGCCCCGGAACTGCCCATGGTCGATGTTCGGGTGGTGTTCGATGCCGGCAGCGCACGTGATGGTGATTTGCCGGGTCTGGCCAATGTGACCGCCGGGATGCTCAATGAAGGCGCCGGGCAGTGGAATTCGGATCAACTGGCCGAGCGGTTCGATAATATCGGGGCCAATTACGGGGTGTCGGTCAAACGGGATATGGCCGCATTCAGTCTGCGCAGCCTGACCGAAGAGACCCTGCTGGAGCAAGCCGTGCAAACCTTTGCCACGATCCTGGCCGAGCCAACTTTCCCGCATGAGGCTTTCAACCGTGTGCGGCGTAACACGCTGGTCAGCCTGCAGAATAAAAAACAGTCACCCGGCGATCTGGCCGAGGATCTGTTCTATCGTCATTTGTTCGGCCAGCATCCCTATGCCACGCCGGTCTCGGGTAAGGAGGAGAGCATCAAGGCCATGGAACTGGCCGATCTCAAAGCGTTCCATCAACGTTATCTGGTCGCCAATAATGCGATAGTGGCTATCGTGGGGGATATGGATCGTCCGCAGGCCGAGGCGCTGGCCGAAAAAATCACGGCAAAACTGAATGCCGGTGAGGCGGCGCCCGCCCTGCCGGAAGTGGAAGCTTTGAACGAGGCGAACCGGGTGGACCGTTCCCATCCCTCGGCGCAAACTCACCTGCTGGTGGGCCAGCCCGGCATGCGGCGCGGCGATCGCGATTATTTCAGTTTGTATGTCGGTAATCACATCCTGGGCGGCAGCGGGTTTGGTTCCAGAATTATGGAAACCATCCGTGAAGAGCGGGGACTGGCCTACAGCAGTTACAGCTACTTTGTTCCGCAGCGGGTCAACGGGGCGTTTATCATGGGACTGCAGACCAGCAACGATCAGGCCGAAGAAGCGCTGACGTTATTGCAGGAGGTTCTGACCCGCTTTGTCGACAAGGGTCCGACCGAAGAAGAGTTGCAGCATGCCAAGAAGAATATCACCGGTGGTTTTCCGCTGCGCATCGACAGCAATAAGGACATTGTCCAGTACATCGCGATGATCGAGTTTTACGGCCTGCCACATGATTATCTCGATACCTTCAACGACAGGGTCGAGGCGGTGACCACCGCCGACATTCGTGATGCCTTCCAGCGACGCATCCATCCCGACAAACTGCTCACCGTGACCGTCGGCAATGGGAATCGAAGTGAATAATTCCTGATATTCTCGCCAGCCAAGAGCGCCCATTATGTAGTTCCCTTTGCGTCTCTGCGCCCTGGCGAGAGTTTTCATTATTGGGATAAAACAAGGTGTGAGATAAAGCATCACATGATCTCACAGAGACGCAGAGCTCACCACGTTATGTCATTCCCTTGTGGCTTGGCGAGAATAATCATGATTGGTGCAAGTCAAGTGGCGTGATATAACACCCGTGACGATGTATCAGCGGGAATCAACCAACATGGCGGGACAGCGTAACCAGTTTCGGATCATCGGCGGGCAGTGGCGTGGTCGCAAGCTGGGTTTTTTTCCCGCGCCCGGTTTGCGCCCGACGCCCGATCGGGTGCGTGAGACATTGTTCAACTGGCTGGCGCCGGTGATAGACGGCGCCCGGGTACTGGACCTGTTCGCCGGCAGCGGTGCACTTGGTTTTGAAGCGGCCTCGCGTGGGGCCGCGCAGGTAACCCTGGTGGACAGCCATCCACGGGTGGTGTCGCAGTTGCAACAGAATGTTCGCCTGTTACAGGCGACGCAGATGAGTATCTGCCAGTCAGCGGTGTTGCGTTACCTGCAGCGTCCCCCCGAGCCCTGTGACATTGTGTTTCTCGATCCGCCCTATCAGGCCCGGGTACTGGAAGACTGTTTTAGCGCCCTGGAATCCGGCTGGCTGAGTGAGGGGGCCTGGATCTACTTCGAGCATGACAGCCACACAGAGGCGCCCGCCCTGCCGTCCGACTGGCAAGTATTGCGTAGCAAACAGGCCGGGCAGGTCGCCTATCAGCTTGCCCGTCGTCAGCCGCAGGAATAATCGCCTCCGGTGAGGGCGTGGTCGCGGCGCGGGCGACGCGTTACACTAGCGCTGTTCAGTCACGGGGATAATGTATGCGTATTGCGATCTATCCGGGAACCTTCGATCCGATCACCAATGGTCACAGCGATCTGGTGCAGCGTGCCGGCCGTCTGTTTGACAAAGTGGTTGTGGCGATTGCCGCCGGCGGGACCGGCAAGCAGCCGGTGTTTTCGCTGGAGGAGCGGATCAGCATGGCGCAGGAAGTCCTGCAGGATTTCGACAATGTGCGTGTCTGTGGTTTCGATATCCTGCTGGTGGATTTCATGCGTCAGCAGGAGGCCACGGTGATTATCCGGGGCTTGCGCGCGGTCTCGGATTTTGAATATGAATTTCAGTTGGCCAGTATGAACCGGCATCTGGCCGAGAATATCGAAACCGTGTTTATGACCCCGGCGGAGGAATATTCCTATATATCCTCCAGTCTGGTACGGGAAGTGGCCCGGCTGGGCGGCGATGTGTCACCCTTTGTCCACGAGAAAGTTGTGGCTGCATTGAACCGGCGGATGCGATAAAATTTAACCTCTGAGCAAGACTATCTGGAGTTCGGCATGTCCTTATTGATTACCGATGAATGCATCAACTGCGATGTCTGTGAGCCGGAGTGCCCGAATACCGCCATTTACCAGGGCGACGAGATTTACGAGATCGATCCGAATCTGTGCACCGAATGTGTCGGCCACTTTGATGAGCCCCAGTGTATCGAGGTCTGCCCGGTTGACTGCATCATCGTCGATCCGGACAACCAGGAAAGCAAGCCACAGTTACAGGCCAAGTATGAAAAGCTGATGGCCTCGGCCTGAAATCACGTTCCACTCCCGCTCTTTGATTAAAGCCCCGTTAAGGGGCTTTTTTGTTGGTCCGCTGGAACAAAACGCAGCGATCGCAAAGGCGCAAAGGACGCAAAGCAAACCCCGGTTTGTTGAGAAGCATGCTTTTTTATCAGCAGTTGTGTGTCATCGAGGTACTGACAGCACCGATCGGTGTATACAGTGAGTTCGGTGTCGTCGGTGATTAGCCTCCTGCCTGTGCCTGTGCCAGAATCCTGTTTTCAGTCAATTGTCTGCCAACGGGAGCGTTCATGAAAATCATTCGCCTGTGTCTTGTTCTTCTGGTCACGCTGCTTGCCGCCTGTGACCGAGCGGCGCCGCCGGCCGCCGCCGTGGCTTCGGCGCATCCGCTGGCGACCGAAGCGGGCCTGGAAATACTGGATGCCGGGGGTAATGCCTTCGATGCGGCAGTGGCGGTCAGCGCGACCCTGGCCGTGGTCGAGCCCTACAGTTCCGGGCTGGGGGGCGGTGGATTCTGGCTGCTGCATGAGGCGGACAGTGGCCGTAACATCATGCTCGACGGTCGTGAAAAAGCCCCCTTGCAGGCGCACCGGGATATGTATCTGGATGAACAGGGCAACGTGATCGAGGGACTGTCGGTGGATGGGCCGCTGGCGGCCGGGATTCCCGGTGAACCCGCGGCCCTGGTGCACCTGGCCGAGCAGTACGGTCGCCTGCCACTGGGCCGTTCGCTGGCCCCGGCGATCCGCGCCGCGCGCGAGGGATTTGAAGTCACGCCCCATTACCGGCGCATGGCCCGGTTTCGTCTCGAGGTATTGCGTCGGTCACCCGCCGCGGCCGAGGTGTTTTTGCATGACAACGAGGTGCCACCGGCGGGGTATATCATTCGCCAGCACGATCTGGCGCAGACGCTGGAACGGCTGGCCGTTGCCGGGCGCGACGGATTCTATCAGGGCGAGCTGGCCCGGCAGCTGGTGCAGGGTACCCGTGAGGCCGGGGGGATCTGGACGCAGTCGGATCTGGCGCAGTACGAAATCGTGGAGCGGGAGCCGATCAGCGTGCGTTATGGCGATTACCGGATCGTCTCCGCGGCCCCGCCTTCCTCCGGCGGCGTGGCGCTGGCGACCATGCTGAACATTCTCGAGCCGTATGCGCTGGACCGGTTGCCGGCGGTGGAACGCCAGCATCTGATCATCGAGGCGATGCGGCGTGCCTATCGCGATCGTGCCGAGTATCTCGGTGATCCCGATTTTGTGGAAATGGCTATCCCGCGTTTGACGGGCAAGGCCCATGCCGCACGCCTGCGCCAGAGTATCGAACCCGGGCGGGCGACCGACAGCAGCCTGTTGCCGGCCGTCACCACGGAGAAGGAAGGAACCGACACCACGCATTTTTCGGTACTGGATCGGGAAGGCAACCGGGTCGCGGCCACCCTGAGTATCAATTATCCGTTCGGTTCGGGCTTTATGCCACCGGGCACGGGTGTCCTGCTCAACGACGAGATGGACGATTTCTCGGCCAAGCCCGGCGTGCCCAACGTCTATGGGCTGATCGGGGCCGAGGCGAACGCGATAGAGCCGGGCAAGCGGATGCTCTCCAGTATGAGCCCGACGTTTGTCGAACATCCGGATCGCATCGTCATTCTCGGCACGCCGGGTGGCAGCCGCATCATTACCATGGTATTGCACGGCATACTGGGCGCGATCAACGGTGAGGATGTCGACACCATTGTCAGCCGGCCCCGTTATCATCATCAGTATTTGCCGGATCGGGTTCAGCATGAAGCCGACGCCTTTACGCCACAACAGCAACTGGATCTGGCCGAACGGGGACATGTATTGGTCGAGCTGAACGATCGTTATGGCAATATGCAGGCGGTGATCTGGGATAAGCAGAATCAGCAGGTCACCGCGGCCAGCGATCCGCGTGGCGAAGGCATAGCGGCCACGCGTGACTGAGAAAGATTCCTCTACCGGATTGGCGCCAAATAAAAGGTCCCGATATCCGATCATCGCATTCAGGGAGAACGAGCTAAGTGAATCCAGCCGGAATCGGTAAAAGCGGATCCGTTACGTTGCTCTTTGAACCGGACTGCTGAGTATCGGTACGAGTATCCGGAGCTCTTTTATTCTTTCGACGCTTTAAAAATATCAGCGCTGGCAATGGCTGCAATAGTAACTCGAACGTTGACCGATTACCCGGTGACGCAAGGCTTGCCCGCACTGATGACAGGGCTCCTGTTCACGCTCATACACATGCAGTTTCAGACGAAAGTAGCCGGGTTTACCGTCGCTGGCGGTAAAGTCGCGCAAGGTGGTGCCGCCTTCACGGATCGCGGCTTCAAGCACCTGTTTGATCGCGACGGCCAGCTGTTGATAACGCTCACGGGAAATGCGTCCGGCGGCCCGCTGCGGATGAATCCCGGCGATAAACAGTGCTTCATTGGCGTAAATATTACCTACCCCGGTGACGATCTTGCTGTCCATTACAAAAGATTTGATCGCCAGTTTGCGCCCGCGCGAGCGTTGCCACAGGTAATCCCCGTCGAACTCAGCGGACAGTGGTTCGGGCCCCAGGCTTTGCAGTAACTTGTGCCGGGCGGGATCCTCGCGGGTCCACAACACCGCCCCGAAACGGCGCGGATCGCGCAGGCGCAGACACTGGTCGTTGTCCAGCACGATATCCAGGTGATCGTGTTTTTGCACCGGCGTCGTCGCCGGCAGGATGCGCAGGCTGCCGGACATGCCCAGGTGCAGGATCAGGGTACCCGTATCCATTCCCAGCAACAGGTACTTGCCGCGTCGATCGATGTGCTGGATCGTCTGTCCCTGCAGCAAGGCATTGAGATTGCGCGGTATCGGCCAGCGTAACTGGCGCTGACGCACGATCACCTCGCGCACCTGGCGTCCCTGCAAATGCGGGGCGATCCCGCGACGGGTGGTTTCAACTTCGGGCAATTCGGGCATGAGGCTTTGGAACAGTCTCGCTTAAAATTTATAGTATTTCACCACCAAGACACGAAGACACCAAGTAATATTTTCAGGTACTGGATGCCTGAAACGGGCAGACTGTTAATTAATAGGTCGTGTCAGGTAGCACATCGCGCAACCTGACCCACATGATCTGAGTTTTTTCTTTGTGTCTTCGTGTCTTGGTGGTTAATTTTCAGTTTTCAGTTGTGGTTCGGGTAGTGGCTCGGGGAGTTGTAATAGCTGCTGGCGAATTTCGTCGTTGATGATGTAGCGCATTGCCGCGTCATGGCGCAGCAGGGCGGGCTGGCCGTCTTTTATCTGCAGGGTAAAGCGCACGGGTTCTTCCCGGTCTTGCAGTTGCACTTCAATATCGGCTTTGGGCAGGCTGTCCGGTGTAGAGGGTTCGAGCCGCAGTGCCTGGGCGTTGCGCCAGTTGGCGATCAGTTCGGTCAACGCATCGGCGGAATGTGTCGGCTGTGGTGGCCGGGCCTGCCACTGGCCCGCTTCCAGGTCGAGACGGAGATCGGGTAATGCCAGCGCAACGATCTTGCCCTTGGGCAGTGGCGCATGGCTGAGATAACCGGTAGCCGGGCTGATGGTGTGATAGTAATGGGTATCGGGTAACAGATAGAGCCGGTTGCCGAACCGCACATAGCGCTGTTTGGAAAGCGGTTCGGTGTCACCGAATTCGATGACCGTTGAATCGTTATAGGTGAGGCTGGCACGGGGGTGCTCCAGTCCGTAGCGGGCCGGCTCAAGTTCATCGAGACGGTGCGCGGTTTCATACTCGGCCTGTAACAGGCGCAGCAGGGCCTGAACGCGGTATTCATTGGCCGCCAGCTGATAGGGTTGCTGCATGTACCAGGTGCCCTGTTCCCTGTACAAGGTGACCGGTTCCTGATCACGGCGTTGCAACCGGATGTGCTGGACCTTATCCGGCGCGAGGTCGGTCAGCGTCGATGGCGCCGGGGTCTCCGTTTCGTCCGCGGTGCGGCTGACCAGCACTACCAGGACGATGATGGTCAGTAACAGGACGAGGTTGAGTAGCAGGCGGGCGCGCATCAGGGTTTACGCCGTTGCCACCAGATGTAGAGGCCATAGCCGAGCAGCAGTAACGGCAGACCGAACAGGAACAGCAGGCCGAGTATCGACCAGGTGGTCGAATCCAGGCTCAGATCGGTATCCGGTGCGGCACGGGCCGGAATATCGATAAAGCGATCATCATGGCTCAGCCAGTTGATCAGGTTGTAGCCCAGATCCTGGTTACCCTGGTTGCCCAGGTAGGCGTTGGCCAGAAAGTCCCCGTCGCCCAGCACGGCGATGCGCTGCCCGGTGTTACCCGGCCCGGCGTCTTCGTCGGCCGGTTTACGACTCAGAGCAATACCAATCTGCAGCGGGCCGGCGGTATCTTCGCCGGCGTCATAGTTAATGACCCCATCGAGCGGACCGGTTTCCGCCCAGCTGCGCGGCACGGTCTGCAGAAACGGGGTAGCCTGAAACTCACTGTCCTGGCGTACTTCGATGCCGATGGCGCGCGGGAACAGGGTCATGAAGCGAAAGTCACGGGTCACCGGATGATCGCTGGCGCTGTAATCGGCGACCACGGCAAACGTCGGATCCTCGATCCCCAGCATGCGGGTGGAAGGATCGACAATGGTCCCCTCGACAAAGGTCAGACCAAGATCCTCCAGCAGGGGCTGCAGGCCGTACAGTTTGCCCGGATCGTGTAACCACAAAAGATTGCCGCCCTGGCGCACATACTCGCGGATGATCGCCACTTCACCGGGCAGATAATCGAGCTGGGGGCCGGCGATGACCAGTGCCGCGGTGTCCGCCGGAATTTCAGGATTATCACTCAGCTTGAGACTGCTGGTCTTGATGCCCTTGTTGTGCAGGTGACGGGTGAAACGGCCGTAATCGTGATTGGCCTGGCCCTGCGGCTGGCGTTCGCCGTGGCCGGAAATAAACACCAGATGTTTTTCGCCGCTGCGCAACAGTTGCTGCAGGGTGTTGGTCAGGCTCTCTTCACTGAGGTTGCGCACATGTTCGGTGCGACCGTTATAGGTGACGACCAGCTCGCCATCGACACTGATATCATATTCGCGCGTCTTGTCCGGCTCGGTATCGGGGTTGATATAGCGGACGGTGATATCGTCCTTGTGTTGCCGGTAACGGCCGAGCATGTCGGCGATGTTGCGCCGGGTCGATACCATGCTGCCGGAACGGGCAAAGGCGATGATCTCGATCGGATCGTCCATACGCTCCAGCAGTTTGACCGTGGCTTCTGACAGGGTATGGCGCCCCGAAGCCGTCCAGTCACTTTCATACTTGTAATGCAGGCTGAGCCAGGCAAGCAGGCCGATGACCGCCAGAAACAATACGACGAACAGAATGTTTTGAATGCGAATCTGTAAGCGACTTCGGGAGGTAACCTGCATACGGATTCCAGACCTGCGTTAGTGTTGCAGCCGATCGGCATCCAGGCGACGGATGCCGAGGACCAGAAAGACGGTGATAAACAGCAGAAAATAGACGATGTCGGCGCTGTTGAAGATGCCCTGACTGAGCGATTCAAAATGGCGCAGTATGGACAGATATTCCAGCAGTCCACTGGTGACGCCATCCCCGACCTGATCGCCGGCCCAGTCGATGATCCACAGCAACAACAGGACGCCGAAGGTACTGATCGCGGCAATCGTCGGCTGCACGGTCAGCGTTGACAAAAATAGACCAATGGCGGCAAAGCAGGCCACCAGCAAAATCAGCCCCAGCAGCATGGCCAGCAACAGGCCGGTATCCAGCGGGCCGCCGAACATCAGCGCCAGCGGCATCAAAGTGATCATCAGGCAGGCGAGCAGTAAAAAGCCGAGCAGGCCGAGGTATTTGCCCAGGATGATCTCGGTCATCGATACCGGGGCGCTGAACAGCAAGGCAATACTGCGATTGCGTCGCTCCTCGCTGATGATGCGCATGGTCAGCAGAGGGACCACCATCATGAAAATAAACGCGGCACTGCCGTAAACCTGGGCTACGACCAGTTCGGTCGCCCCGGGCGGGGATTCCAGACTCTGCAGTTGCGGCTGCAGGGTGATGAAATCATTCAACGCGGTCAAAAACAGGTAGGCGAGAATGAACTGCATGACCGCCAGAATCGCCCAGGCCAGCGGCGACAGAAACAGCGTGCGTAATTCCCGTTGTGCCAGGGTCAGGAGCATCATGCCGCATCCTCCTCCGCCGTGGCCTGCTCGGAGCTGGTGATCTCGACAAAGACCTGCTCCAGCGTCTTGTACTCCGGGCTCAGCTCGAATAATCCCCAGCCGCGGGCCACCGCCTGTTCGGCGATGGCTTCGGCCGGCATCTGATCACTGGCGTGAAACAGACGGAAACGCTGATTGTCCAGGGGCTGTATCTCGGTGATCGCCGGCAGGGCGGCCAGCTCGGTTTCGGCCGGCGGCTGATGCAGTCCGAGGATCAGGCTGTTCGAGTCCATGCGCCGGTTGAGACTGTCGATGTTATCGCTGAACACCAGGCGGCCACGATTGATGATCTGGACCCGGTCACAGGTCATCTGCACTTCGGGCAGAATATGGGTGGAGAGAATCACGCCATGATCTTCGCCCAGTTCGCGAATCAGACTGCGTATCTCGCGAATCTGGATCGGATCCAGCCCCACGGTCGGTTCATCCAGCACCACCACCGGCGGCGAATGAATAATCGCCTGGGCAATACCAACCCGTTGCTGATAGCCCTTGGACAGATTGTTGATCAGACGTCGCCCGACCTGCTCCAGACCACAGCGCTGCTTGGCGCGTTCCACGGCCTGGCCAACGGCGTTACGCCGGATGCGGTTGAGCCGCGCACAAAACTGGAGATATTCGTCAACTGTGAGTTCCCGATACAACGGTGGTTGTTCCGGCAGATAACCGATCAGCGCCTTGGCCTGTTTGGGATTGTCCAGCAAATCGATCCCGTTGATCAGGATGCGGCCACTGCTCGGGGCAAGATTGCCGGTGAGCATCTGCATGGTTGAGGTTTTGCCGGCCCCGTTGGGTCCGAGAAAACCCAGAACCTCGCCGCGTGCCAGTTCAAAGCTGACATCGCTGACAGCGGTCAAACCGGCATAACGCCGGTACAGGTGTTTTACACTGATCAGATTGTCATTCGACATGCGGATAAACGTTAACCGGTATTATTATTCGGTATCGGAACTGGTATCAGAAACTGGCCTGAAATTATAAGCTTCTGCGCCGTGCTGACAAGCCCGCATTGTTGCTTTGGGCAAACAATTCACACTTGCTTTGACGGGTGTCTCTGCGATTGGTTCAGACGGGGCTCAGATGGTGATGGCCGCTACCGGAAAAGATCAAAGTAAGCGGGTATTGGGAGTTCGCGTTAAAAGCCCGTTGATTGAGTACAATCGCGACACGGCGTGATTGCGTGGAATGCTACAATGGCGTCCAAACCTGAACGGGGCAGTTTATCCATGAGTGTCATACTCGGCGTCGATACCGGCGGTACTTTTACCGATTTCGTGCTGGTTCGAGATGGCGCCATCAGCACACACAAGGTGTTATCGACACCGGCGGCACCGGAGCAGGCGATCCTGCAGGGGGTGCGGGACCTGGGCCTGGACCGGCTGTCGCCCGACACCCTGTTTTACATGGTGCACGGTTCCACCGTGGCAACCAATGCGGTGCTCGAGGGCAAGACGGCGCGCACGGTGTTTATTACCAATCGCGGCCTGGGCGATATGCTCGCCATCGGGCGTCAGATCCGCAGTGAACTGTATAACCTGCAACCGGCCGCTGTCGCCCCCCCGGTTCCCCGGGAACAGTGCCTGGAAACCGGCGGTCGGCTGGCGGCCGACGGGACGGTCATCGAAGCGTTGACCGACACCGATCTGCAGCAGCTACGTGACGCCGTCGAGCGCCTGCAACCGGAGGCGGTTGCGATCAACCTGCTGTTTTCCTATCTCGATGAGCGCTTTGAAAAACAGATCGAGGCGGCACTGCCGCCGGAGCTGTTTATTTCCCGCTCCTCCCGCGTGTTGCCGGAATATAAAGAGTATGAACGTGGCATGACCACCTGGCTCAACGCCGCGGTCGGGCCGCGGGTCCGGGGTTACTTGCAGCGTCTGCAACAGGGCGTCCCGCACGCGCATATCACGGTCATGCAAAGTTCCGGCGGAACCCTCGCCGCCGAGCAGGCCGGCGAGGCGGCGGTGCACCTGTTGCTCTCCGGCCCCGCCGGGGGGCTGGCGGCGGCACGCTACATGGGGGAGCAGGTAGGACTGTCGCGCCTGCTGACGTTCGATATGGGCGGCACCTCCACCGATGTGGCATTGATCGACGGCGAGCTGCAGCTGACCAGCGAAGGCCGGATTCGCGATTACCCCGTGGCCGTACCGATGGTGGATATGCACACCATTGGCGCCGGGGGCGGCTCACTGGCCAGCGTCGATGCGGGCGGGCTGCTGCAGGTGGGGCCCGAATCGGCCGGGGCCGCGCCCGGCCCCGCCTGTTACGGCCAGGGGGGAACCCGCGCCACGGTCACCGATGCCAACCTGGTGCTGGGACGGCTGCGCCCCGGCGCCTTCCTGGGCGGCAACATGTCGCTGGATGTGGCGGCGGCCCGGGCGGCGGTCGGGGCGATCGGCTGGCAACTCGGCGTCTCCATCGAAGAGGCGGCACAGGGGATCCTCCGGCTGGCCAATGAACATATGGCCCATGCCCTGCGGGTGATGTCGGTGCAGCGCGGGGTCGATCCGCGTGAACTGGCGCTGGTCTCATTCGGCGGCGCCGGCGGGCTGCATGTCTGTGCCCTGGCCGAGGCGCTGAATATGTCCCGGGCGATCGTGCCGGTCTATGCCGGGGTATTGTCGGCGCTGGGGATGCTGGTGGCGCCGCGCGCGCGCCAGCTGTCGCAGACCCTGGGCCAGTTGCTGGACGCGCTGGACGATCCGGCCATCGCGGATCAAATGCAGCCGCTGATCGAGGCCGGGCTCACTGCCATGCAGGAAGAAGGGGTGGCACGGGACGAAATCATCATCCAGCCCAGTCTGGATCTGCGCTACCAGGGGCAATCCTATTATCTGAATGTCCCCTGGCAGGACCGCCGGCAGGCCAGGGCGGATTTTCATCGCCTGCATGAACAACGCTACGGGCACCGTCTCGACCTGCCGGTGGAGGTGGTGAATCTGCGCGTGGGCCTGCAGCGGCCGTCGCAGGCCCTGGCCTTGCAAGCGGTGAATGCCACCGGGGACGCCGGCCCGTATGAAGAGGTTAACCTGCCGGAGATTGAGCAACCGGTGCCGGTGTATGCGCGTGAGACCTTGCCTGTCGGGCAGATCCTGCACGGGCCGGCGCTGATCACCGAAACCGTCTCGACCACCTATCTGGCCCCGCACTGGCAGGCCGAGGTGCATGCGACGGGCTGCCTGCTGCTAACCCGCCGGGATTGAGTCAGACAATCGGGGGTTCGGCATCGGGCGGCGAGTCGGGATTGGTGTCGGGCTGATGCTGTTCGGTGAACTCCTCGACCCGCGCGGTGACGGCCTCCAGCTTGCGATAGCGGGCGATATGGAACAACGCATCCCCTTCGTTGGCCAGGGGCAGGTTGGTCCGGCCGATGACAATGCCGTCACAGGGGGCGTTGATTTCGATCTCGTGTTCGCCAAAGGGATCGGAGAGGATGCCGAGTAACTGATCTTTTTCCACGCTGCCGCCCAGCGGCACGATTGCGCGCAGGATCCCCCCGGCCGGTGCCCGCACCCAGCTGCTGGCGCGAGCGTACAGGGGTTTATGTTCACGTTTGGGCTTGCGTCGCGAAGCAGGCAGCATGTTCAGGTGGCGCATCACATTCACGATACCTTTGAGGCCGGCACGAATACTCACCTCATCAAAGCGCAGGGCCTCGCCGGCTTCATACAGCAGCATCGGGATACCATATTCAGCGGCCGCCTCGCGCAGGGAGTTGTCGCGCAGATCGGCATTGAGAATCACCGGCACCCCGAACACGTGGGCCAGATCAGCAGTCTGGGAATCATCGATGTTGGCGCGGATCTGTGGCAGGTTGCTGCGGTGGATGGCACCGGTATGCAGATCGATGCCGTGCGTGCTCTGCTCGACGATCTCGTGCATGAATTGATAGGCCACCCGCGCTGCCAGCGAGCCCCGTTCATAACCGGGAAAGCTGCGATTGAGATCGCGGCGGTCGGGCAGGTAACGGGACTGCTGGATAAAGCCGTAGACATTGACGATGGGGATCGCGAACAGGGTGCCGCTCAAACGTTTTAGTGCGGGTAGATTGAGCAGGCGGCGGATGATTTCCACCCCGTTAAGTTCATCCCCGTGGATGGCGGCGCTGACAAACAGTGCCGGACCCGGTTTTTTACCGCGGATCACCTGCACCGGCATGGCCACCTGGGAATGGGTATACAGCCGGGCCACCGGCAGATCGAGGGTGACGCGGGAATTGCGCGGGATCTGGCTGCCGTTGACCGAAATGATTTCCGGGTCCATGGGCTCAGCCTCTGCCCCGGGTCTGGGTTTTGTGCGGTTTGGCCGACTTGATCATGAAATCGATGATCTGCCCGGCGATATCCTTGTTGGTGGCCGCTTCGATGCCTTCCAGCCCCGGCGAGGAATTGACCTCCATGATCACCGGGCCGTGGTTGGAACGCAGAATATCCACACCGGCCACGTTCAGCCCCATGGTCTTGGCCGCGCGCACGGCCGTGGAGCGTTCTTCGGGGGTCAGCTTGATCACCTTGGCCGAACCGCCGCGATGCAGGTTGGAGCGAAACTCGCCTTCCTTGGCAGTGCGCATCATGGCGGCCACGACTTTGTCGCCGATGACCAGAGCACGGATGTCCGAGCCGCCGGCTTCCTTGATGAACTCCTGCACCAGGAAGTTGGCATTCAGTTCACGAAAGGCGTCGATGACGCTTTCGGCGGCCTTTTTGGTTTCGGCCAGCACCACGCCCTTGCCCTGAGTTCCTTCCAGCAACTTGACCACCAGCGGTGCGCCACCGACCAGCTTGATGAGACTGTCGGTATCATCGACATCATGGGCAAAACCGGTGACCGGCAGCCCGACGCCCTTGCGTGCCAGCAGTTGCAGGGAACGCAATTTGTCACGGGAACGCCCGATAGCGACCGATTCATTCAGCGGGTAAACACCCATCATCTCGAATTGGCGTAAAACGGCGGTGCCGTAAAAAGTAATCGATGAACCGATGCGAGGAATCACAGCGTCGAAGCCCCCCAGCTTTTCGCCCCGGTAATAAATAGAGGGGCGCATACTGGTAATGTCCATGTAGCATTTGAGCGGATTGATCACGCTTACCTCATGACCACGGTCCTTCGCGGCCTCGGCCAGGCGGCGACTGGAATAAAGTTTTGCGTTCCGTGACATGATCGCAATTTTCATAGGGACTCCGTGGTTGCGGGGTAAAATATCAGGTCCAGTTTAACCTGTCTCAGTGGCCGGGCCTATGACCGATCAGATAAGAGGCGCGGGGATCGACCAGAAAACGGCCGGCCATGGCGGTACGCCCGAGCAGCATGCGAAAGCGCATGGTGTCCCGGTTGGTCAGGGTCATTTCGATTTCCCAGCACAGCTCACCCAGGCAGGCTTCGGTGATAATCACGAAACGTTGTTCCCTGTGGCCGCCCGAGTCGGTGACCGATCGTTCGTCCAGTACCGGGCAGTGGCATTCGACGATCGGCTTTGGCTTGTTCTGTACCGGATGCACTTTGAAGTGAATCATGCGCATGCCTTTGTCGTTATAGGGCTCCAGATCAAAGGTGTGCAGGGCGGAAGTGCGGGCGCCGGTGTCGATCTTGGCCTTGATATGCCCGATGCCCAGCTGCGGAAGCCGGACCCATTCACGCCAGCCGATTATCTGCGGTGTCTGTTCGGACATGGAAATCGTCGTTGCTTTGCAATATGCGGGATAACGGCACTATGCCGGCCTCCTGCAAAAGGGTCAAGGTAGGTGTGATGGCAATATTGCGAACGGGAAATAGTGTGCAATTCGGTTGCGGTACGGGGTGGGGAAAAAAAGAAACGGCACATCCCTGTGCCGCTGGCAGTCATCCGCTATTGTCCGGATGACAGTGTTGTTGCCCCGGGATAAAACTCAGGACTGTTGGATGCCGAGATTACGCCAGATGGCCAGCGTTGGCGCGGACTGGTTCATGCAATAGAAATGCAGTCCGGGCGCACCTGCTTCGAGCAGGGTGTGGCAAATATCAGTGATGACTTCCTCACCGAACTGTTTGATCGATTCCTTGTCGTCGCCAAAGTCTTCCAGGCGCTTGCGAATCCAGCGCGGGATATCGGCGCCACACATTTCGGAAAAACGTGACAACTGTTTGTAATTGGTGATCGGCATAATGCCGGGGATAATCGGCAGATCGATATTCATCCGCTCGCACTCATCGATAAACCGGAAGTAGGCATCCGGATTAAAGAAGTACTGCGTGATGGCGGTATCGGCGCCGGCTTCCACCTTGCGTTTGAAGTTTTTCAGATCATCGGAGGCAGACGGTGCCTGGGGATGAATCTCCGGATAGGCGGCTACCTCAAGTTCGAAGTAATCGCCGGTCTCGGCACGAATGAACTCGACCAGTTCATTGGCATAACGGAGTTCGCCAGGGCCACGCATGCCCGAGGGCATATCACCGCGCAGTGCCACAATCCGTTTGATGCCGTTCTCCTTGTAGCGGCCGAGCAGGTCACGCAGGCTGTCCTTGGTCGCACCAATGCAGGACAGATGCGGTGCCGCATCGTCACCCGAGTTCTGGATTTCGACCACGGTGTCAAACGTCCCCTGCTGGGTACTGCCACCGGCTCCGAAAGTCACCGAGTAATACCGCGGCTGCATGCCCTTGTTCAGGTTCTTGCGGACCTTGCGCAGCTTCTCCGCCCCATCTTCCGATTTGGGCGGGAAAAACTCCACGCTATAAACGGGGGTATGTTTCTTTTGTGATTCCATAGGCTCCAGTTAACGAGATAAAAAAGGACGGAGACGAAGCTGAGGTTCCAACTTCGTCGTCCGTCCCCGGTCTCTCGTCCCTTAGTGTTTAGTAACGATAATGTTCAGACTTGTACGGACCTTCAACCGGGACACCGATGTAGTCGGCCTGCTCTTTACTCAGCTTGGTCAGCTTGGCGCCAATCTTGCCAATGTGCAGGGCGGCAACTTCTTCGTCCAGTTTCTTCGGCAGTACATAAACACCCAGCGGATAGTTTTCCGGCTTGGTGAACATTTCGATCTGGGCAACAACCTGGTTGGTGAAGGAGTTGGACATCACGAAACTCGGATGACCGGTACCGCAACCCAGGTTTACCAGACGGCCTTCGGCCAGCAGAGTGATCTTCTTGCCGTCAGGGAATTTGATCTGATCGACCTGCGGCTTGATGTTGATCCACTCGTACTTGCGCAGGCTTTCGACCTGGATTTCGTTGTCGAAGTGGCCGATGTTACAAACGATAGCCTGGTCCTTCATGGCCGCCATGTGGTCATGGGTGATGACGTCCTTGTTACCGGTAGTGGTAACAAAAATGTCGGCCTGGCTAACGGCTTCATCCAGGGTCACAACGCGATAGCCTTCCATCGCAGCCTGCAGGGCACAGATCGGATCGATTTCAGTGATCCAGACATTGGCGCCAAGGCCACGCAGAGACTGGGCAGAGCCCTTGCCAACGTCGCCGTAACCGCAAACAACCGCG
This sequence comes from uncultured Thiohalophilus sp., assembly GCA_964405505.1. GTDB lineage: Bacteria > Pseudomonadota > Gammaproteobacteria > UBA6429 > Thiohalophilaceae > Thiohalophilus. Next base: position 19,689 of record CAYOOC010000005.1, on the reverse strand, counting down.
ATCTTGCCGGCAACCATAACGTCAGTGGCACGCTTGATGGAATCCACCAGGGATTCACGGCAGCCATACAGGTTGTCGAACTTGGACTTGGTGACAGAGTCGTTGACGTTCATGCCGGGGAACAGCAGCTCACCCTTGTTGAACATCTGGTACAGGCGATGAACACCGGTGGTGGTTTCTTCGGTGACACCCTTGATGGACTCGGCCATCTTGGTCCACATACCCTTGTTCTTTTCGAAGTTACGCTGCAGTACACCCAGTACGGCACGGAATTCTTCGTTTTCTTCCTTGGCGGGATCCGGTACAGCACCGGCTTTTTCAAACTCCACACCCTTGTGAACCAGCAGCGTGGCGTCGCCACCGTCGTCCAGGATCATGTTCGGCAGTTCGCCGTTGGGCCAGGTCAGTACCTGCTCGGTGCACCACCAGTACTCTTCCAGGGTTTCACCTTTCCAGGCGTAAACCGGGATGCCTTGTGCGGCGATAGCGGCAGCGGCATGGTCCTGGGTGGAGAAAATATTACAGGAAGCCCAGCGGACGTCGGCACCCAGTTCAACCAGGGTTTCGATCAGTACGGCGGTCTGGATGGTCATGTGCAGGGAACCGGTAATGCGGGCGCCCTTGAGCGGCTTGTCCTTGCCGTATTTTTCGCGCAGGGCCATCAGGCCGGGCATTTCGGTCTCGGCGATATCCATCTCCTTGCGGCCAAATTCCGCAAGGCCGATGTCCGCGACTTTATAATCTGTAAAGTCTTTAGGAACAGCGTTCATGTTGTAGCTCCGTATATATACGGTGAGCGCCGTTGTTTATTTAGACTGGGTGGTCTGAGCCTGACCCCGCTACTCAATCCTGTCTCATCAACACGCCTGACGTGTGGCAAAACGGATTGAGTAGCGGGGCTGCAGCGCTCCTCAGAGCCCCAGTGAATTCTTGCTAACTAGCTTATAGCTTATTACTTGTCGCTTATAAAGTTGGGGGGACGAAAGTCCCCCCGGATACTGCATTTATTAAATGCCAGCGGCTTTCTTCAGTTCTTCAGCCTTGTCGGTTTTCTCCCACGGCAGGTCCAGATCTTCACGACCAAAGTGACCATACGCGGCGGTACCGGCGTAAATCGGTTGCAGCAGGTTGAGCATTTTCACCAGGCCACCGGCACGCAGATCGAAGTGTTCGCGAACCAGTTCCTCGATGCGCTCTTCGGAGACCTTGCCGGTACCGAAAGTGTCGACGGAAATGGAAGTCGGCGCAGCCACACCAATTGCGTAGGAAATCTGGATTTCACAGCGCTCGGCCAGACCGGCTGCCACGATGTTCTTGGCCACATAACGGCCGGCGTAGGCAGCGGAACGGTCCACCTTGGACGGGTCCTTGCCGGAGAAGGCGCCACCACCGTGACGACCCATACCACCGTAGGTGTCCACAATGATCTTGCGGCCGGTCAGACCACAGTCGCCTACCGGGCCACCGATAACAAAACGGCCGGTCGGGTTGATATGGAACTTGGTGTCCTTGGTGATCCAGCCTTCAGGCAGTACCGGTTTGATGATTTCGTCCATCACGGCATCCTGCAGGGTATTCAGATCGATTTCCGGGTTATGCTGGGTAGACAGTACAACGGCGTCAACACCCACCGGTTCGCCCTTGTCATAGCGGAAGCTGACCTGGCTCTTGGCGTCCGGGCGCAACCACGGCAGGGTGCCATTCTTGCGAACTTCAGCCTGACGGCGAACCAGACGGTGCGCGTAGGTAATCGGCGCGGGCATCAGAACGTCGGTTTCATTGGCGGCATAGCCGAACATCAGGCCCTGGTCACCGGCGCCCTGTTCTTTTTCGTCGCCTTCGTCCACGCCCATGGCAATGTCGGGAGACTGCTTGTCCAGTGCAACCAGCACGGCGCAGGTTTCCCAGTCAAAGCCCATATCGGAGCTGTTATAGCCGATTTCCTTGACGCGTTCGCGCACGACGGTCGGCATGTCGATTTGAGCCGTGGTAGTGATTTCACCTGACAGGATAACCATGCCGGTATTGATCATGGTTTCGCAGGCAACACGGGATTTGGGATCCTGCTCCAGCAGTGCATCGAGAATGGAGTCTGAAATCTGGTCAGCAACCTTGTCCGGATGACCTTCAGAAACCGATTCAGAGGTAAAGATATATTTCTCAGCCATTAAAGTCCTCTCTTTCTTTCTATAAGTTTTGTTCGCCGATACATGTGGCGCAGAGTCGCCGTATACGGCATGGTATTGCTAAAGTTACAGCTTAAAATTCGCAGACGCTTTCGTGACTATCGAAAGCTAGGGCGGGTTAGTCTGGAGTATTTATTCAACCCTGATTAGTAATTATTAATATAATGCCAGAAAACGGCTTCGGATTAAAGGGCAGTACCCCTAATATAACAATAGTATTAATGTTGTCTAATGAGACTATAAATAGCAATTTATAATAATACGATATCAAAAAAACTTTTATCAACCGCCGGAAATGGGCGAATTTCCCGGAAAATCAGGCTCTTTTTGCCGTTTTATGAAAGTCGCTCCCGAATAAATCGGGGAAAACACTGGCGTTTTTTGCTCAACAAGGTAAGATAGAGGGATTACACAAACACGGGTCCTCATCCCGTCAGTGAATACTTTACGCAAGTTTCTGTCGGTGACTATCAAACGTGGTTTGCGGTAGTACCCGTAAACACGCTCAATCTGACGAGCCTGACTCGTATCTTTGGCATCAGGGCGCAAGTTCTGAAACAACTGGAATTAAACTGCCCTCGCGTTATCGTGGCAACCAGGTTGTACACAGGATACGGCTATAACTGTCCGGCTCATGAGGGGCCCGTTTTCTCTTCATCTGTAGAGCAAGATAAGGAAAACGACGTGACCCAAGAAAAGAAAACGCAAGATTTTGGTGAAAATCCGCTGGATGTCCGTAACACGGACCATTACAAGGACGAATATGTCTCCGGCTTCGTAGACAAGTGGGACGAACTGATCGACTGGGACGGCCGCGCCAACAGTGAGGGCGACTTCTTTATTCGCCTGCTGCAGGAACACGGTGCCAAGAAGGTGCTGGACGTAGCCGCCGGAACCGGTTTCCATTCCGTACGCCTGCTGGAAAGTGGTTTTGAAGTCACCAGCGCCGATGGCAGCCCCGAAATGCTGGCCAAGGCGTTTGAAAACGGCCGCAAGCGCGGACACATCCTGCGTACCGTGCATGCCGACTGGCGCTTTTTGAACAAGTCAGTGCATGACCTCTACGACGCGGTCATCTGCCTGGGTAACTCCTTTACCCATCTGCATAGCGACAACGATCGTCGCAAGACCCTGGCCGAGTTTTACGCCACGCTGCGTCATGACGGCATCCTGATCCTGGATCAACGTAACTATGATGCACTGCTGGACCACCAGGTGCAGCCGACGCATAACTACTACTATTGCGGCGATAATGTGAAGGCGAGCCCGGAGCATATTGACGAGTCTCTGGCCCGTTTCCGCTACGAGTTCCCGGACAAGTCCACCTTCCATCTCAATATGTTTCCGCTGCGCAAGGAGTATGTGCGCAAGCTGATGCGTGATGTTGGTTTCCAGAAAGTGACCACCTACGGTGACTTCAAGGAAACCTACCGCGAAGCCGAGCCGGACTTCTTCATCCACGTAGCCGAAAAACGCTACATCGAAGGGGAGAATGATGAGTAAGAGCTATTCCGATGTCGTAGAAACGGCCCGCGATTACTACAACAGCGAGGATGCCGATAATTTCTATTTCCACGTCTGGGGTGGCGAAGACATTCATATCGGGCTCTATGAGACCGGTGATGAGCCGATCCGCGATGCCAGCCTGCGCACGGTCGAGCACATCGCGTCCAAGCTTCAAGTCAAGCTGGACGCTGATAAGAAAGTGCTCGACATGGGTGCCGGTTATGGTGGTGTCGCCCGTTACCTGGCCAAGAACTATGGCTGCAAGGTTGTTGCCCTGAATCTGAGCGAACGGGAGAACGAGCGCGATCGCAAAATGAACCAGGAGCAGGGGCTGGATCACCTCATCGAGGTCTGGGACGGCAGCTTCGAGTCCGTCGAAGCCGCCGATGCCAGCTTTGACGTGGTCTGGTCACAGGACTCGATCCTGCACAGCAGTGAACGGGGCAAAGTGATCGCCGAGGCCGCGCGGGTGCTCAAGCCCGGCGGCGAGCTCATTTTCACCGATCCCATGCAGGTCGACGACTGCCCCGAGGGCGTGTTGCAGCCGGTTTACGACCGGATTCACCTGCCGTCACTGGGCTCCATCGAGTTCTACCGCGAAGCGGCCAAAGATAATGGCCTGGAAGAGATTGAGATCGAAGTGATGACCGAAAACCTGGTCAAGCATTACGGCCGGGTACGTCGCGAGCTGGAAGAAAATCGCGACAGCATCACCGACAAGGTCTCCGATGCCTACATCGATCGCATGATCACCGGCCTGGGTCACTGGGTCGAGGCGGGTAGCAAGGGCTATCTGCGCTGGGGCATTCTGCATTTCCGCAAGCCGGCGTAAATGCCAGTAACTAGTCGCTAGCTGCTAGCGACTAGTAACCCCGGTTAGGCCAGTGGGTCAGGTGGCGCGCAGCGCTACCTGACTTACTCCGTATCGGCAGAAGTGTTACGCAGGCTAACGCCAGCGTGGCCTGCAATCTTTTTTTCAGTCCGCAAATGCACGCAAATCAACGCTAATGAATTTCAATATATGCTTGAAATGATTGGCGTTTATTCGCGTTAATTGGCGGACTCAGGCGTAGGTCAGGTTGCGCGCAGCGCTACCTGACATTCCGCTAGTAACCCCAGACACCCCGGAGCAGGGCGGCGTAGGGCCGGTAAAGATCGTTATCGGCGGCTTCGAAACCGCTGATATTCACTTTCTCCAGCATGGCCTGTCCCTCTTCCGTTTCATGGGCCGTCAGCAGGGCGTTTTGTATCTGCTGGCGAACCTGTTGCGGCAGTTGCGGCGAGGCGGAAACCGCCAGGTGTGGCACCGGCTCGGTGGTGGTGACGGTGTTGACCGCGGTATCCCCGCTGATCATCGGTGTCGGGATCAGGGCTGCCTCGGCGCGACCCGCCTTGAGTCGTTGCAGCGCCTGTTCAAAGTTCGGTTCACTCACGATCGTCGGCTGGCGCATCGGGCTGGGAAACAACCTGGCCAGCTCCACCCCGCTGAGGCTGGGCGAGGCCGGGGTGACCACCCGCTTGCCGATCAGCTCGTCCGGCCCGAATAACAGCAGATCTTCATTGGTAATCAGACTGAAACTGAGGGTATCGCGGATTTTCGCGAGCACCTGATAGTTGGCCTTGGCGACACGGTAGCCGGTAAAATGGGGCGGATCCAGCACCAGATCGGTCGGCTTGCGACGCATGGCCTCCCAGTAGGCGACAAAATTGTGGTGCGCGACGATCCGGAACTGGTGACCGGTCTGCTCACCCAGATAGTCGGTCAGCGGCCGGTAGAAGGTTTTCGTCTCGGCCCGGGACATGATGGGCTGTATACCCAGCGTGTAGGTCGCGGCAAGGGCAGGCGGGGCGCTCAACAACAGGAACACGGTGGTGACAACGGCGATCCGTCGAAATCCGGTGACGGGGTGCATACGAACCTCCTGTACAGCAACGTATTACAGCAAGCAGACGTGCAGGGGGGCACGAATGAATTTGTTTTCAGGGGCCCGAACGGGTAAGTTCCCTGACGTCTGCTTTAAAGTATAGATGAAAAAAGGAGGGTTTATGGTCAGTCTGGAGACTCCGGTCTGTGATTTTGACGCGCCGGCGGTGGATTTTGCCCTCCCGGGGGTCGACGGCAAGACCTGGGCACTGGAACAGTGTCGGGGAGAAAACGGCCTGCTGGTGATGTTTATCTGCAACCACTGCCCCTACGTCAAGGCGATTCGCGAACGACTGGTGCGTGATACCCGCGAATTGCGCGATAAGCACGGCATCAACAGCGTGGCGATCATGGCCAATGACCCGACCGAATACGACGAGGACTCGTTCGAGAACATGCAGAAGGTGGCCACCGAATATGACTTCCCCTTTCCTTATTTAATGGATGAGTCCCAGCAAGTCGCCAAAGCCTATGGCGCGGTCTGCACCCCGGACTTTTTCGGTTACAACGCCGACCTCAAGCTGCAGTACCGGGGCCGGTTCGATGCCAGTCGCAAGGATACCGCGCCGGCGGACGCGCGCCGGGATCTGTTCGAGGCGATGGTGCAGGTGGCGCAAACCGGCCGCGGACCGGCCGAGCAGATCCCCAGCATGGGCTGTTCCATCAAGTGGAAAGAGGGTGGCTGAGCCAATACCCCACCACTTTTGCCAATAAAATTCACTGTTTGCCCCATAAGCCAGGCAAGCGCCGGGAGTGGTAGCGCACCCGGCGCTTGCCCGCCACAGGTAAAAAATGGGAAAATCCCGGCCTCGTTAAACCGGGGAGGAAGCCGAACCGGCATTTTCATCAGGCAACACAGCGCCTGAAAACAACAATGCTCGACTTCCATCATTACGGCAATCCCGACGGAAGCTAGTAACCGAATTCAGACGCGCCGAGCGACGGCGCGGGTGGAGTGCTCATTTCTGATGAAACAAAACACATCAGAAAACGCTTCGCCCCTGGCAGTACCGATAACAGTATTTTTGCAATTTAATGAACCGAGGGGAACTTTATGGCATCTCGCAAAGATCTCGCCAATGCAATCCGCGCCCTGAGTATGGACGCGGTGCAAAAGGCAAATTCCGGCCACCCGGGCGCGCCCATGGGTATGGCCGATATCGCCGAAGTCCTGTGGAACGACTTCATGAAGCACAACCCGACCAACCCGAACTGGTACGACCGGGATCGTTTTGTGCTCTCCAACGGCCATGGTTCCATGCTGATCTATTCCCTGCTGCACCTGACCGGTTATGACCTGCCGATGGAAGAACTGAAAAACTTCCGTCAGCTGCATTCCAAGACCCCGGGCCATCCCGAATACGGCTATACTGCCGGCGTGGAAACCACCACCGGTCCGCTGGGTCAGGGCATCTCCAATGCCGTGGGTATGGCGCTGGCTGAACGCACCCTGGCCGGCCAGTTCAACCGCGACGGTCACCACATCGTCGATCACTATACCTGGGTGTTCCTGGGCGACGGCTGCATGATGGAAGGCATCTCCCATGAATCCTGCGCGCTGGCCGGCACCCTGGGCCTGGGCAAGCTGATCGCCTTCTGGGATGACAACGGCATCTCCATCGACGGTCACGTCGACAACTGGTTTACCGACGACACGCCCAAGCGTTTTGAAGCCTATGGCTGGCACGTGATTCGCGATGTCGACGGGCATAACGCCGAAGCGGTCGACAAGGCGATCCACGAAGCCAAGTCGGTCAACGACAAGCCCACCCTGATCTGCACCAAGACCACCATCGGTTTCGGCGCACCCAACCTGTGCGGCAGCCACGACTGTCACGGTGCCGCGCTGGGCGAAGACGAAGTCAAGGCGACCCGCGAAAACATCGGCTGGCCGCATGAGCCGTTTGTGATCCCCGACGAGGTCTATTCCGGCTGGGATGCCAAGGACAAGGGCAAGCAGGCCGAGGCCGAGTGGAACAAGAAATTCGAGGCCTACAAGAAAGATCATCCCGAACTGGCCGCCGAGTTCGAGCGGCGCATGAAGGGCGAACTGCCGGGCAACTGGGAAGAGGTCGCCAACAGCTTCATCCAGCAGTGCGTGGAAAAAGCCGATTCCCCGGCGACCCGCAAGGCCTCCCAGGGCGCCATCACCGCCTTTGCCAAGGCGCTGCCGGAATTTCTCGGCGGCTCCGCCGACCTGACCCCGTCGAACCTGACCGACTGGCCCGATGCCAAGACCATCACCAACACGGTCAGCGACGGCAACTACCTGTCTTACGGTGTGCGTGAATTCGGCATGTCCGCCATCATCAACGGCATCACCCTGCATGGCGGCTTCAAGCCGTTTGGCGGCACCTTCCTGATGTTCTCCGAGTATGCGCGTAACGCGCTGCGCATGGCTTCACTGATGAAGATCCCGAGCATCTTCGTCTATACCCATGACTCGATCGGTCTGGGCGAAGACGGCCCGACGCATCAGGCCGTTGAGCAGACCGCGACCCTGCGCATGATCCCGAACATGTCCCTGTGGCGTCCCTGTGACAGCGTCGAGACCGCCGTGGCCTGGAAAGCGGCCGTGGAACGCAATGACGGTCCGACCTCGCTGATCTTCAGCCGTCAGGGACTGGCCCACCAGGAACGCAGCGCCGAACAGATCGCCAATATCGCGCGTGGCGGCTATGTGCTGAAAGATTGCGACGGCACGCCGGACGCCATCATCATCGCCACCGGTTCGGAAGTCGCCCTGGCCATGGGCGCGGTGGAAAAACTGTCCGGCAAGAAGGTTCGCGTGGTCTCCATGCCTTGCGTCGATGTCTTCGAAGCCCAGGACGACGCCTATCGCGAATCGGTACTGCCCTCGAATGTGACGGCCCGCGTAGCGGTCGAAGCCGGGGTCACCGACGGCTGGTACAAATATGTCGGTATGAATGGCAAGGTCGTCGGTCTCAACCGCTTCGGTGAGTCCGCGCCCGCCGGCAAGCTGTTTGAATACTTCGGTTTCACTGTCGACAACGTCGCCAAGGCCGTTGAAGACATCCTGTAACAATTTTGATTTATAAACCTTAGAGTAAGGGGAGAAAGTAACATGGCAATTAAAATCGGGATTAACGGTTTCGGCCGTATCGGACGCATGGTGTTCCGCGCCGTCGCCAAGGACTTCGACAACATTGAAGTCGTCGGTATCAACGATCTGCTGGATCCGGAATACCTGGCTTACATGCTGCGCTATGACTCCGTGCATGGCCGCTTTGACGGTGACGTCAAGATCGACGGCAACAACCTGATCGTCGATGGTAAGAAAATCCGCCTGACCGCCGAACGCGATCCGGCCGCCCTGAAATGGGATGAAGTCGGTGCCGATATCGTGGTCGAGTCCACCGGTCTGTTCCTGACCGAGGAGACCTGTCAGAAGCACATCGACGCCGGCGCCAAGAAAGTCGTGATGTCCGCACCTTCCAAGGACGGCGCGCCGATGTTCGTTTACGGTGTCAACCATGAAGATTATGCCGGTCAGAGCATCGTCTCCGCGGCTTCCTGCACCACCAACTGCCTGGCGCCGATCGCCAAGGTGCTGCACGACAAGTGGGGCATCAAGCGCGGTCTGATGACCACCGTGCATGCGGCGACTGCTACCCAGAAAACAGTTGACGGTCCGTCTGCCAAAGACTGGCGCGGCGGTCGCGGTATCCTGGAAAACATCATCCCGTCCTCCACCGGTGCCGCCAAGGCCGTGGGCGTGGTTCTGCCGTCACTGAATGGCAAACTGACCGGGATGGCGTTCCGTGTGCCGACGTCTGACGTTTCCGTGGTCGACCTGACCTGCGAACTGGACAAAGATGCCGATTACAATGACATCTGCAAGGCAATGAAAGCCGCCTCCGAGTCCGGCGATATGAGCAAGACCCTGGGTTACACCGACGAGAAAGTCGTTTCCACCGACTTCCGTGGCGTAGGCTACTCCTCCATTTTCGATGCTGAAGCCGGTATCGCGCTGGATGGCACCTTCGTCAAGCTGGTTGCCTGGTACGACAATGAGTACGGCTACACCTGCAACATGCTCCGTTTCGTCGAGCACGTTGCTAAATAATCAGCCGGGTTTGGTTGATTAACGCAGAGCACGCGGAGGCGCAGAGTCGCGGAGAATAATTTGTTTCTCTGCCCCTCCGCGTCTCTGCGCTCTCCGCGTTTTAATTACAAAACGTTACGGAAAGAGCTATTCGCCAAGCGCCGACCGTTTGGCTAATAGTTTTTGAAAATTTACACGGAGTAACAAACATGTCTTTTATAAAATTGACTGATCTGGATCTGTCCGGCAAGCGGGTATTGATTCGCGCCGATCTCAACGTGCCGGTGAAAAACGGCAAGGTCACTTCCGATGCGCGGATTACCGCGTCCATGCCGACCATCGAGTACTGCCTGAAAAACGGTGCCGCGGCGGTTATGGTGATGTCCCACCGCGGTCGTCCCGAAGAAGGCGTACCGGACGAGGAAAACTCCCTGGCACCGATCGCCGATGACATGTCCGCCAAGCTGGGCAAGCAGGTTCGCCTGTCCAAGGATTACATGGACAACGATCCGCAGCCGGCCGAAGGCGAAGTCGTCCTGCTGGAAAACGTGCGTTTCAACGCCGGCGAAAAGAAAGACGATGAAACCCTGGCCAAGAAATACGCCGCGCTGTGCGACGTGTTCGTGATGGATGCCTTCGGTACCGCACACCGCGCCCAGGCTTCCACCCACGGCGTCGGCAAGTTTGCCCCGACCGCCTGTGCCGGTCTGCTGCTGGCCGAAGAGCTGGAAGCGCTGGCCAAGGCACTGGCCGATCCGGCCCGGCCGATGGTCGCTATTGTCGGCGGCTCCAAGGTCTCCACCAAGCTGACCGTGCTCGAAGCGCTCTCCACCAAGGTGGATCAGCTGATTGTCGGTGGCGGGATTGCCAACACTTTCCTCAAGGCGGCCGGTCATCCGGTGGGCAAGTCCCTGTGCGAGGACGATCTGGTCGATACGGCCAAAGAACTGATGCAAAAGGCCGAGGCGGCCGGCGCCAGCATCCCGATCGCCACCGACGTGGTGGTCGGCAAGAAGTTCGATGAAAACGAGCCGGCCGTACTGAAAAAAGTCGATGAAGTGGCCGAAGACGACATGATTTTTGATATCGGTCCCGATTCTGCGAAACAACTGGCAGACAAGATCGCCCAGGCCGGTACCATTGTCTGGAACGGTCCGGTTGGTGTGTTCGAGTTCGATCAGTTCGGCGAAGGCACCAAAACCATTTCCATGGCCATCGCCAATGCCAAGGGCTTCAGCCTGGCCGGTGGCGGCGACACCATCGCCGCGATCCAGAAGTACGATATCTATGACAAGGTCTCCTACATCTCCACCGCCGGCGGTGCGTTCCTGGAATACCTGGAAGGCAAGACCCTGCCGGCCGTGGCCATGCTGGAAGAACGGGCCAAAAACTAGGCGCTAGGTACCAGGTTCTAGTTGCTAGTGGAATGTGCGCGGGGCCGCCTGGCGGCCCGCGACTAAAAACAAAATCTTATTCAGTGGCGTTGCCACAAGACGGTTACAGGAACCAGTCACTAGACTTATGAGAAGAACCAAAATTGTTGCCACGCTCGGCCCTGCGACCGATGATCCCAAGGTGATGGACAAGATCATCGAGGCCGGGGTGGATGTTGCCAGGATCAATTTTTCCCACGGCACCGCCGAAGAGCACATCGATCGGGCGGACAAGATTCGCAACCGGGCCCGCGCCCACGGTCGTCAGGTCGGTGTCATGTGCGATCTGCAGGGGCCGAAAATCCGCATCGAGCGCTTCAAGGACGGCAAGATCACTCTCAAGGAGGGTGAAACTTTCATCCTCGATACCAAACTGGATCCTGAAGCCGGCACGGTCGAGCGGGTCGGTATGGCCTACAAGGAACTGCCCGAAGATGTCACCCGCGGCGATACCCTGCTGTTGGATGACGGGCGGATTGTCCTGTGGGTCGATACCATTGAAGGGCCCGAAGTGCATTGTCGCGTCGTGGTCGGCGGCGAGCTGTTGGATCGCAAGGGACTCAACAAGCAGGGCGGCGGCCTGTCGGCGCCGGCCCTGACCCACAAGGATCGCGAGGACATCAAGACCGCCGCGGCCATGAAGGCCGATTACATTGCGGTCTCCTTTCCGCGCAACGCGGCCGACGTCAACGAGGCCCGTCACCTGATCGAGGCGGCGGGCAGCAATGCGCACGTGGTGGCCAAGATCGAACGCGCCGATGCCCTGGACAAGGTCGAGGAGATCATCGAGGCCTCCGACGTGATCATGATCGCCCGCGGCGACCTGGGCGTGGAGATCGGCGATGCCGCGCTGCCGCCGGTGCAGAAGAACCTGATCAGCAAGGCCCGCGCCATGAACCGGGTGGTGATCACCGCGACCCAGATGATGGAGTCGATGATCACCAGCCATATCCCGACCCGCGCTGAGGTTTTTGACGTGGCCAACGCGGTGCTGGACGGCACCGACGCGGTCATGCTCTCCGCCGAGACCGCCAGCGGCCGCTACCCGGACAGCGCCATCGCCGCGATGGACCGGATCTGTCGCGAGGCGGAAAAACAGCGCACCGCCAAGCGCTCCGACCATCGCATCGATACCCGCTTCAAGCGCATCGACGAGGCCATCGCCATGGCGGCCATGTATACCGCCAACCACCTTGGGGTGAAGGCGATCGCCGCCCTCACCGAGTCAGGGGCGACCACCCGCTGGATGTCCCGGATCAGCTCGGGGATCCCCATCTACGCCTTGACGAGCTATGTGGAGACGCGTAGAAAGGTGACACTCTACCGCGGCGTTTATCCGGTCAGCTTTGAGATCCCGTCCGACCTGGATCGCGCCGCCGTTAACCGGGAAGCCATTGATGAGCTGCTGCGTCGAGGTGCGGTCCGCGACGGCGACCTGGTCGTGATTACCCGAGGCGATCTGATGGGCGTCCAGGGTGGTACCAATGCCATGACCATCGTCCGGGTGGGCGATGTGGATGGCATCGATCTGGATAACACGCTCATCTGATCGAGCCTGGAAGATTAAACGAAACACAGTAAACTAGTCGGAAACACACATTTAAGGAGGTCCCGAAAATGGCCCTGATTTCACTGCGTCAATTGCTGGATCATGCTGCCGAAGTTGGCTACGGCATGCCGGCGTTCAACGTCAACAACATGGAGCAGGTGCATGCCATCATGCAGGCTGCCGACGAAACCAACAGCCCGGTTATCATGCAGGGTTCCGCCGGGGCACGCTCCTACGCGGGCGAACCCTTCCTGCGCCACCTGATCACCGCCGCGCTGGAAATGTACCCGCATATCCCGGTCGTCATGCACCAGGACCACGGCTCCGCCCCGGGCGTTTGTCTGCGCTCCATCCAGTCCGGCTTCAGCTCGGTCATGATGGACGGTTCCCTGATGGAAGACATGAAGACCCCTGCTTCCTATGAATACAACGTCGACGTGACCCGAAAGGTCGTGGAAATGGCTCATGCCGGCGGCGTTTCCGTCGAAGGCGAACTGGGTTGCCTGGGCTCGCTGGAAACCGGCGAAATGGGTGAAGAAGACGGCCACGGCGCCGAAGGCAAGCTGGACATGGACATGCTGCTGACCGATCCCCAGGAAGCGGCCGATTTCGTTTCCCAGACCGGTGTTGATGCCCTGGCCATTGCCATCGGGACTTCCCACGGCGCCTACAAGTTCACCAAGGAGCCGACCGGCGATATCCTGCGCATCGATCGCATCAAGGAAATCCACGAGCGGATTCCGGATACCCACCTGGTTATGCACGGTTCTTCTTCCGTTCCGCAGGAATGGCTGGAAATCATCAATAACTACGGCGGTGACATGGGCAGCACCTATGGTGTACCGGTCCACGAAATCCAGGAAGGCATCAAGCACGGCGTGCGCAAGGTCAACATCGACACCGACCTGCGCATGGCTTCCACCGGTGCCGTTCGCAAGCACCTGGCCGACAACCCGAGCAACTTCGACCCGCGTAAATTCCTCAAGGAATCTACCAAGGCCATGAAGGAAATCTGCAAGGCCCGTTTCGAAGCCTTCGGTTGCGCCGGCAATGCCAGCAAGATCGACGTTATCAACCTGGAAAAAATGGTTGAGCGTTACGCCTCCGGCGAACTGGATCCGAAGGTCAAGTCCAAAGCGGCTTAAGTCTACGGACTATCGCTGTAGCAAAGGCGGGCCTCGGCCCGCCTTTTTTCGTTGGGATATAGGTTTTTCAGTCCGCAAATGCACGCAAATAAACGCTAATGAATATCAATGTGAGTTTAAAGTGATTGGCGTTTATTCGCGTTAATTGGCGAACTCAGGTGTAGGTCAGGCTGCGCGTAGCGCTACCTGACATTCTCCGTAAAGGGTGTCACGCAGGCTAACGCCAGCGTGACCTACAATCTTTTTTTGTTGGGATATAAGTTTTTCAGTCCGCAAATGCACGCGAATCAACGCTAATGAATTTCAATGTGAGTTTAAAAAAATGATTTGCGTTTATTCGCGTTAATTGGCGGATTCAGTTTTCTCAGGATGTGATTATGTCGAATGATGTACTGGAACAGGTGGCGTCGATCATCGAGGCGGATCCCCGCTCGGGGCAATCGTTATTGCTGTTCGCGCTGGTCTCGACGCTGAACGTGGAGAAGACCGGGCATATGTACATGCTCGGCAAGCTCAAGGAGTTTACGCCCGAAAACCGGCAGCTGGCTTACGGGTTAATGGAACTGATGGCCGACAACCGGATTCATGATGAGCCCTGGCAGTCGGCCATGGCCCGCATGGAACAGGCAGTACGCGGCTAAATAAACGTTCCCACTACTACCCGCTCACCCCTGTAGGGTGGAACAAGCGAAGCGGTTCCACCTGAACTGGTTGTTCTGGTCCAGGATGCAGCAGAAGAGAAAAGCGTGTCTCTCGCAGAGACGCCACGGCGCAAAGCGAACTGATATTGATCACTCTCCGCGGCTCTGCGTCTTTGCGAGAGTATTATCGCCGGTTAAGCGCACAATCTCCCGGCCGGGAACGGACTGTGTCCCTGACATCGCGCCGGTGGGGCGTTCATCCTGCTATCTGATTTGCAGGGCCTCGTGGGTTTATTCCTAAAATGGCAGAGGAATGGTTTGACGCCGGCTATCCCCGCTGGCTACGCTTGAAGACTCAATACTTGCCAGGGTCAAGGGATGGGGGATAAGGACGCTTTTTTACTGCGCGAGCGCCTGCCGCTGCTGCTGGAAGCCGTCCAGGCTGAAGGCTATGAGTGCATCGGCCCGCAATGGCAAGACGATGCCATTGTGTATGACACCCTGAGCCAGGTCGACCAGCTGCCCCGCGGCGTGCAGGTGAACCAGTATCCCGGCGAATACTGCGGCGAGGTGCTGGACAACCAGGTTCGTTATTTTGCCTGGGCCAATGGTCCCCAGGCCCTGAAACCCTTTTTATTCGCGCCGCGCGAGACGCTCTGGCGCGTCCGCCTTCAAGACGGGGGACGGTTGCAGTTTGAACCGGCCACGCCAGAGGTACCGAAAAGGGCAATCTTCGGTGTCCGGGCCTGCGATCTGGCTGCCCTGGCCCTGCAGGATCGCCATTTTCTCGGGTGCGACTATCCCGATCCGGCCTATGCTGCACGCCGCGAGAATCTCCTGCTGATTGCCGTCAACTGTTCGCATCCGGCTTCAACCTGTTTCTGTGCCTCCACCGGCGACGGGCCGGTAGCGAAGGCCGGTTATGATCTGGTTATGGATGAACTGGATGACGGTTTCATGATTCAGGCCGGTACCGAGGAAGGCCAGGCGATCATGGCGCGGCTCAACCTGATCCCCGTAACCGACGGGCATCTGGAGGCGATCGAGCTACAGCAGGAAAAAGCGTACGAACAGTTGAGGAAGGTGCCGGGCAAACAGTTGCGCGATGCGCTGTTTGCCAATCTCGATCATGAGCGCTGGGACGAAGTGGCAGGGCGCTGTCTGTCCTGCGGTAACTGCACGTCAGTTTGTCCGACCTGTTTCTGTCACAGCGAGGAAGAGCTGGCGCCACTGGACGGGGGCAGTTCGGAACACGTGCGCCAGTGGGATTCCTGTTTTACCGCCGGTCACAGTTATATCCATGGCCTGACGGTTCGACAACAGACCCGCGAGCGTTATCGTCAGTGGCTGACGCACAAATTCGGCAGTTGGCACGATCAATACGGTCGCAGTGGGTGTGTCGGTTGCGGACGCTGTATTACCTGGTGCCCGGTGGGCATCGATGTGACCGAAGAGCTGCAGGCCATTTGCGGGAGTGATGAAGCATGAGCTCGCCCTATCTGCCCCACGAAGCGGAAATCTTCCAGCGCCTGGAAGAGACCCCGCATATCTTCACCCTGCGCCTGCGCTTTACCGATCCCGACATTCACGAGCAGTATCGCTTCGAACCGGGCCAGTTCAACATGTTGTATGTGTATGGCGTGGGCGAGGTGCCGATCTCCATCGTCTCCGATCCGCAAGACGAACACGCCTACGATCACACCATTCGCCGCCTGGGCCGGGTAACCAACGTACTGGCCGACCTGAAGGAGGGCGATCGCATCGGCGTGCGCGGCGCCTACGGGCGAGGCTGGCCGGTACAGCAGGCCGAGGGCAAGGACGTGGTACTGATTACCGGCGGACTGGGCTGCGCCCCGGTGGTCTCGGTGATCAATTATGTGCTCAAGCGCCGGGACCGTTTCCGTAGGCTGATCATCATGCAGGGCGTCAAACATGCGGACGATCTGATCTGGCGTGAGAAATACGAAACCTGGAGCAAACAGGACGATACCCAGGTGGTCCTGGCCGCCAGCCAGGGCGGGCAGGGCTGGCCCTGGGCTACCGGCCATATCACCGAGCTGGTCAGCGAGATCGATTTTGATCCGCAAAACTGCACCGTCATGATGTGCGGTCCGGAAGGCATGATGATCGCGGCGATCAAGGAACTGTTACCCCGTAACGTACCCGAGGCGTCCATCTGGCTGAGCATGGAGCGCAACATGCAATGCGCGATCGGCCATTGTGGGCATTGCCAGCATGGCCCCAACTTCGTCTGCAAGGACGGACCGGTGTTCAGTTACCCGGAACTCAAACCGCTGCTGGGGATAAAAGGCTTCTAACTATAAGTAGGGTGGAACAAGCGAAGCGGTTCCACCAGAACCCCGGCACAACCTGGATCCGTCGCCTTGCTCCTTGAGCCAGGCTACGGCGTAAAATGGACCGCTGTTCGGAACACGTATTTGCAAGGGTGCTAGAAGGATTATGGGATGAGTGATAAACACATTGTCAAACCCCGCGTTGCCGTCCACAAATTCGCCTCCTGCGACGGCTGCCAGCTGGCCTTTCTCAATGCCGGTGAAGCGTTGCTGACGTTGTCGCAACAGGTGGAACTGGTGCACTTTGCCGAGGCCGGGCCGATGAATCCCGAGGCACAAGTCGATATCGCCTTTGTCGAAGGCAGCATCTGCACAGCGCACGATGAGCAGCGCATTCAGCGCATTCGTCAAAACAGCGGTTACCTGATCACCATCGGCGCCTGCGCCACCGCCGGGGGGCTGCAGGCTTTGCGCAACCTGGCCGATGGCAAACAGTGGCTGGCCGAGGTTTATGCAACGCCGGAGTACGTCAACAGCCTGGCCACCTGCACACCCATATCCCAACATGTCAAAGTGGACCTGGAACTGTGGGGTTGCCCGGTCAATGGCCGGCAGGTGATAGGGGCGATCCGTTCACTGTTACACGGTGCCGTCCCGGTAATCGAACAGGACAAGGTCTGCCTGGAATGCAAACGGCAACAGAATGTCTGTGTCATGGTCACCAAGGGCGAACCGTGCATGGGACCGGTGACCCGCACCGGCTGCGGGGCGATCTGTCCGTCACTGGGTCGGGATTGCTATGCCTGTTACGGGCCGGCGGAGAATATCAACCCCGAAGCGCTGGGCGAGGAGTTTCGACGGCTGGGGCTGTTACCGGCGACCGTCGGGCGCCGTTTTCATTTTATCAACAGCGGCGCGGAGCCGTTTACCAGCGCCGGCCTGCGCTGGAAGCGGGATGAGTCATGAGCGAGCGGCGCGATATCAACATCAATGTGCCGGTACTGGCCCGGGTCGAGGGCGAGGGCGCGCTGGAACTGACCGCGAGCGCGGGAAAGATCGACGAACTGCGGCTGCGCATCTTCGAGCCGCCACGCCTGTTTGAAAAATTTCTCGAAGGTCACAGCTACAGCGAAGTGCCGGACATGGTCGCGCGCATCTGCGGTATCTGCCCGGTGGCCTATCAAATGAGCGCGGTGCAGGCGATCGAGAATATCTTCGCGACGCCGGACAATGAGTGGGTCAAACGCATGCGCCGTGCCATGTATTGCGGTGAATGGATCCAGAGCCACGCGCTGCATATTCACCTGCTCGCCGCGCCGGACTTTCTCGGTTTCAACAACGCGATCGAGATGGCCGCCGAACATGCCGATGCCGTGCGCCGCGGCCTGCACCTGCAGTCACTGGGTAACAAACTGATCGCGCTGTTCGGCGGACGCTCCGTGCACCCGGTGGGCGTCTGTGCCGGCGGCTTTCATCACGCCCCGCCAGTCAAGGCGGTAACGGCGCTGCGCCGGGAACTGGCCGAGGCACTGCCGCAGGCCGAAGCGCTGGTCAGCTGGACTGCGTCGCTGGACCTGCCCGATGATCCACAGCGCTTTACCAGCGTGGCCATGCGTGATGAGAACGAGTATCCCATGTATCACGGCCGCCTGGTCTCGGACGATGGCCTGGATATCGATATCGCCGACTACGAACAGCATTTTCGTGAATTTCAGGAGCCGCACTCCACCTCGTTTCATTCCCTGTTGCATGACAAGCCGTATTTGGTCGGTCCCCTGGCCCGCCTGAACCTGAACCGGGATAAACTGCCTGACAATATCCAGGCGCTGATCGAGGCCAGCGGCATTCAGTTTCCCAGTCGCAACATGTTTCACTCCATCGTCGCCCGGGCCATCGAGCTGTATTACGCCCTGCAGGAAGCCGTCCATTTACTGGATGATTACGCACAGCCGAACCAGTATGCCGAGTTCATCGAACCGGCTGCGGGCACCGGCTACGGCTGCACCGAGGCACCGCGCGGCATTCTCTGGCATCGTTATGATCTGGATAATGAGGGCATGGTACTCAAAGCCAATATCGTCCCGCCCACCAGCCAGAACCAGGCGCGCATCGAACAGGACCTGCGCGAGTCGCTCGAAGCCTACGGCCTGGAACACAGCGATGACGAATTGCGCCTGCATGGCGAGAAGGTGATTCGCAACTACGATCCCTGCATTTCCTGCTCCACTCACTTTCTCAAGATCCGGGTCGACCGCCGGTGAAAACGATCCTGGTGGCGGGGATCGGCTCGCCGTTCGGGGCGGATCAGCTTGGCTGGCAGGTCGTTGATGAACTGCAGAAAAGCGCTGATGCAGATGCAGCATTGCAGCACTGCGCGTTCATCAAACTTGATCGGCCCGGTGCTGGACTGGTTGAAGCATTGCAGGGGTACGAACGGGTTGTCCTCATTGATGCGGTGCAGGCGGGGGAGCCGCGAGGGACGAGTATTCGTCTTGATGCAGAGCAGATCAGTGAACACGCGGCAGGGCTTTCCAGTCATAGCTTTGGGGTGGCCGAGGCGGTGGCACTGGCGCGGGCGATGGGGCAGTTACCAGCGGGGCTTGTTCTGTTGGGGCTGGATGCGGGGGAACAGCCTGATCTGGCTTTCGAGGAAGACGAGATAGACAAGATCATTGAGCGGGTGGTGGGTGAGCTGCAATTTTGATGCGGGCTCTCGCGCCTGAGTATCTCGTCATTCCGGCGCAAGCCGGAATCCAGTCTTTATAAGAGGATCGCCCTGCGGGCGGGCTGTATATTGAAAGCGCTGCCCCGCCAGCGCGCCTCGGGTTCATTTCGTTGTTACGCGACAACGAAACGAACCAAAGAAAACGCGCCCGAAAGATGCCGCCGGTCAGCCATTTCCAATGGCTGAACCGGTTCCCTGCGCTTCTCGCTCCAGTCGGGCT
>CAYOOC010000004.1:0-84338 GCA_964405505.1 uncultured Thiohalophilus sp. | reverse complement strand
GGCCGGGGGCTCGGCCAAACAGGGCCGCGATCGCGAGTTCCAGGCGATCATGCCGTTGCGCGGCAAGATTCTGAATACCTGGGAAGTGGAGCCGGCCGAGGTACTCGGTTCCCAGGAAGTGCACGATATCTCTGTCGCTCTCGGTGTGGATCCCGGTTCCGAGGATCTTTCCAGCCTGCGTTATGGCAAGGTCATTGTGCTTGCCGATGCCGATTCGGACGGCGCGCATATCGCCACACTGCTGACCGCACTGTTCCTGCGCCATTTCAAGCCGCTGGTGGACGCGGGGCATGTCTATATCGCCATGCCACCGCTGTACCGGATAGATGTTGGCAAGGAAACCTATTATGCGCTGGATGACGCCGAACGCCAGGGTACCCTGGATCGTATCGCAGCGGAAAAAATCAAAGGCAAGGTACAGGTTACCCGCTTCAAGGGCCTGGGTGAGATGAACCCCCTGCAATTACGCGAGACGACCATGGATCCCGATACCCGGCGTCTGGCCAGACTGGTGACAAAAAGCGGTGATGGCACCCAGCAAATGATGGACATGCTGCTGGCCAAGAAACGGGCAAGCGATCGCCGTGCCTGGCTGGAGAAAAAAGGCGACCTGGCTGATATCGAGGTCTGAACTCGACAGGATAAAACCCAACGCAGAGGCGCAAAGACGCAGAGGACGCAAAGAATATTCGATTTGAATTTTTATCCGCAAATACACGCGAATGAACGCCAATGATTTTTCAATGAACAATTTTTTTATTTATTCGCGTGTATTCGCGTCCATTTGCGGACTCACATTATTTAAGCCAAATCAGAACAGATTATAAGTAATCAATTTGATGAGAACATTGAACTGCTGCTGCGAAGAGTTTGATTTGTATTTTTATCCGCAAATGCACGCAAATATACGCCAATGATTTTGCAATGAACGACTTGTTATTTATTCGCGTATATTCGCGTTCATTTGCGGACTCACATTATTTAAGCCAAATCAGTACAGACTATGAGCAATCAATTCGAAGAAAACATTGAACTGCTGCCGTTGAAGGATTTTACCGAGCGGGCGTATCTCGATTACTCGATGTACGTCATCATGGATCGGGCCTTGCCCCATGTGGGTGACGGGCTCAAGCCGGTGCAGCGGCGTATTGTGTATGCCATGTCCGATCTCGGCCTCAAGGCGGGCTCCAAGTTCAAAAAATCGGCTCGTACAGTGGGTGATGTTCTGGGTAAGTTCCATCCCCATGGCGACAGCGCCTGCTATGAAGCCATGGTACTCATGGCGCAGCCGTTTTCCTATCGTTATCCGCTGCTGGAAGGCCAGGGCAACTGGGGTTCGCCGGATGATCCCAAGTCCTTCGCCGCCATGCGTTATACCGAAGCCCGTCTGTCCCGCTACGCGGATCTGTTGTTGTCCGAGCTGGGCCAGGGGACGGCAGACTGGGTGCCCAATTTTGACGGCACGCTGAGTGAGCCGGACGTGCTGCCCTCTCGTGTGCCGCATGTTTTGATGAACGGGACGACCGGCATTGCCGTGGGGATGAGTACCGATATTCCACCGCATAATCTGACCGAACTCCTCAACGCATCGGTCCACCTGCTGGAAAATCCCAAGACCACGATCAAGGAGCTGTGCAAGCATCTGCCCGGACCGGATTATCCCACCGACGCGGAAATTATCACTCCGAAAGCCGATCTGGCCAAAATGTATGAAACCGGCCACGGTTCGATCCGCATGCGGGCCCGTTACGAGCGGGAAAAAGACGACATTATTATCACCGCGCTGCCCCATCAGACCTCGCCGGCGAAAATACTGGAACAGATTGCGGCCCAGATGCAGGCCAAGAAACTGCCCATGGTCGTGGACCTGCGTGACGAGTCGGATCACGAGCATCCGACCCGTCTTGTGATCGTGCCGCGCTCCAACCGGGTGGACGCGGATGAAGTGATGACCCATCTGTTTGCGACCACCGATCTGGAGCGGACCTACCGGGTCAACATGAATGTCATCGGTCTCAATGGCCGTCCCGGTGTACGTCATCTGAAAGACCTGCTCAATGACTGGCTGACCTTCCGTATCGATACCGTGCGTCGACGTCTGGAATATCGACTGGACAAGGTCAGTAAACGATTGCACATCCTCGATGGCCTGATGATCGCCTATCTCAATATTGATGAGGTGATCAAGATCATCCGCGAGAATGACAAACCCAAACCGGTCCTGATGAAGCGTTTTAAATTGTCGGACGAACAGGCCGAAGCGATTCTCGAGCTTAAATTACGGCATCTGGCCAAGCTCGAAGAAATGAGTATTCGCACCGAACAAAAAGAACTGAAAGAGGAACAGGCCGAGCTGCAGAAAATCCTGGGCTCCAAGCAACGCCTGAAGACACTGGTCAAAAAAGAGCTCAAGGAAGTGGCGAAGGAATACGGCGATGAACGACGCTCGCCGATCGTGACCCGAGAAGCGGCCCAGGCACTGGATGTGACCGAACTGGTCAGCGCCGATCCGGTAACGATCGTTCTGTCGGAAAAAGGCTGGATTCGCACTGCCAAAGGCCACGAGATGGATCCGACCGAACTGAATTACAAATCGGGCGACGCTTATCTTAACAGCGCCCGGGGCAAATCGAACCAGCTGGCCGTGGTGATCGATTCCACCGGGCGTACCTATGCCTTGCCCGCCCATACCTTGCCGTCGGCAAGAGGCCAGGGCGAGCCACTGACCGGTCGTCTGAGCCCGCCATCCGGTGCCATCTTCTGTGGCGTGGTGACCGGCAGTCCCGATCAACTGGTCCTGCTGGCGACCAGTCACGGGTATGGTCTGGTGGCCAAACTGGAAGACATGATCACCCGTAACAAGAAGGGCAAGGCCATGCTGAAAGTCCCCGAAGGGGCGAAGGTCCTGCCGCCGGTGCCGGTCACGGACATGGAGACCTACTGGGTGGCAATGGTCTCCAACGAAGGCAAGTTGTTGATTCACCATGTGGCTGAATTACCGGTACTGCCCAAGGGCAAGGGGGTGAAAATTATGAATATCCCTCTGGCCAAAGCGAAAACTGGCCAGGAATATGCGACGGCAGTGACCGTGCTCGAGGAGCTGAACAGTCTCAAGATCTACTCGGGTAAACGGCACAAGGTGCTCAAACCGGAAGAAATGGAACCCTACGAAGGCGAACGGGCCCAGCGAGGTATCAAACTGCCACAGGGCTTCCGTAGCGTGACGCGCATGGAGCCGGTCGAAGAGTAACAAATCAGCTACTACCCACTGAGTGGGTAGTATGATGAAAGCCCCGGATGAGGTTATGTCTGAGAGAGATGCGTTTCTCGCACCGTTATTCCTGGTCAAGATGGTGCCCGGCTATAATACTCTCGCAGAGTCGCAGAGTCGCAGAGTCGCAGAGCATGAGCCCTATTCGATTTCCTGGCGCCGTGGCGTCTTTGCGAGAGACAAGCTTTTTCCTGCTACTTCACACCGGACCAGAACCGCTATCACCGCCGAAATAGCGAACCCTGTCGGACTGGCAATGAAGAGTCTCAGTTCTGCAAGGCCGGCGGGCTGACCACACTGCCATTCTGCTGCAGGCGCTCCAGCTTTTCCAGTACTCGTCGGGCACGATCGATGTGGGCTTCCAGTTGCTGGTTGTCCGGGTCGATGCTGTGCAGTGACTCCCATATCTGCAGTGCCTGCTGTATTTTCCCCTGACTGTACAGACGCCGCGCCGACTCCATGCGCTGATTGATGCCTTCCTGCAAACGTTTGCTGAGATTGTCGAGCAATTCCAGTGTTTCATCATCCAGTGGGCCGTACTGTCCCGAACTTTGCAGTCGATCCCGGGCCCGTTGCAGGTTATCCAGACTGTTGCCCTGTCTTAGCTCGGCCATGAGGTCGATAATACGGTTTTTATATCGGGTAAGACGGGCTTCGCGTGCTTCCCCGATTCGCTCGCGAGTATCTGCCAGTCGCGGATCCTGCTTCAGTGCCGGTTCCAGGCGTTCTGCCAGGAGCAGGCACTGGCGAGCCAGATCAATGTTATCGGCGCTATCCGCGCTCAGGGCGCATTCTACCAGTGCACGAGTTGTCTGCTGCCGATCGCTTTCATAGTCGCGGATGCCGTCAACAGAACGGTAAGTATGCGGAATGGCGGCTTTGACCCGGCTGTAAATCGAGGCATTTTGTTTCAGCCAGCTACCCTTGTTGATCAAAAGCCGGGTCTCAAGGGCAGTCAGGTACGTCTGGCGTTGTTCGATAAAATCTTCATGTGCTGTGCGTAACGTTTTACTGTCAGGATATTTATGCAGTGCTTCCTGATAGAGTTGAGATGCGTTATACCATTCGTTTCTGGCAACCAGCTGCTGCGAACGGGCGATAGTCTCTTTTTCCAGTTTGGCTGCCAATGACAGGATCCGCGCCTTTTGTTTCATCAACAGGCCGTAATTACGGTTATCCTCACGGACATGTTCGAGAGTATTCAGGGCTTTGCCATATTGCTCCTCTTCAATCCACTGGTCGATTTTTTCCGGCAGGTTGGAATCAAAGGAGTGCAGGTAGGCACAGCCCGAGAAAGAAAGGGTGAGACTGAAAACCACAAGAAGACGAAGAACATTCATGCAACACTTTTGCCTGAGAGAATTTCACGCAACTGGGCATCCATGGTGGCCCGGTAAGCTTGCGTGATATCGTTGACGATATAGGTGGAAACTGGTTCGGCAATACCCCGCAGGTGAATGGATTTGTGCTTCTGGGCCAGTACGCGCCAGTTAATGTCACTGTCCTTGTAGAATGGTTCGGTGATGGCAATCTGACCTTTTTCAGCAACCGTGTGAAGTCGGGAGGCCAGGTTAACGGCCTCGCCAACGACAGTGTATTGCATGCGTTCGGGAGAGCCCATGTTTCCGGCAAGCATGACTCCGCTATTGACCCCGATGCGGAAGTAAACAGGGTATTTTCCGTCCCGTATCCGCCGGGCATTCAGGGTTTCAACCAGGCGCTGAATCATGACGGCGCAGGCGATGGCATTGAATTTATGTTCTTCATCGTTGTCCGGAATGCCGAACACGATCATCGCGCAATCACCCATGTATTTGTCGATTGTCCCGCGATAAAGTTGACTGACCATGGAAATATACGAGAAGTATTCATTGAGCAGGTCGGCGACTTCATCCGGCGGCAGTTTTTCGGATATGCTGGTGAAGCCGACAATATCGGCGAACAATACGCTGCCTTGCATATGTTTTCCGCCCAGATGAACCGAGTCAAGATTGGAGAGGATCTGTTTCGCAACATTGGGCGAGACATAGCGCGAAAATGCGTTTTCCACCTGGGTTTTTTCCAGCAATCCTTTTGCCATATCATTAAAAGCCGAGGTCAGATAACCGATTTCATCGTTACGCCGTTCCTGAATACGATAGCCGTAGTTGCCGCTGCCAATTGCCTTGCTGGCGTTCATTAGCTGGTGTATCGGACGGGACAGGCGATCCCCCATTATAAAGGCGATAATAATACCGAGGATGATCATAAGAATGGTCGCAGCGGCAATCGCACTGATCGTATGCTGAATCGATTTGTTCAGCGCCTCTTCGCTGAAACTGACCAGGGCATGGCCGGCGATAACGCCCTGGAAACGAATGGGCGTCATAAAGGCCACCGCGCTGGTGTATGTGCCGGCATCGCTGGATGACTGCCAGGGCACACTGTAGCTGTTATTGCCAATCTGGGTTGATTCGCCGTACAGGTTGATAATGTCACCGGAGGGGGTGGCGCCGGAGGAGGCAAGGACTTCGCCGTTGTCGGAATAAATGGCTGCGCCCAGCACATTTTCGTTCGTTCCCAGGTTGCTGATGACGACCATCAGGCTTAGCGTGTCGTCCGACAGGACCAGTTCCTTTGACGACTCGGCGACCTGGTTGACCATGGTCTGACCAAACTCATCCATCTGGCCACGCAGTAATTCGGTCTGATTGGTCACGATCACCAGCCCGAGCAGAATCATTCCGCCACTGATAAGCAGCGTAATAATCAGCGACAGTTTATAGGCAATAGGGAAGTATTCCGGCAGCCGATCGTGGATGAGCCGGCGCAGGCGAAAGCCGCTCCGCGCCCGCCAGCGTTTGATGCGATGAATGATGCTGCGTTGTGCCGGGGGTGATGCCATAGTTTCCTGTTATCCGGGTGGTCAAGCCTTTGCCATGCGCGCAAGGGGGCAGATTCGCTGGCCGACGCCGCCGGATGTTCCTCCGATTTGGTGAGTCTGGTCCTTCCCAGTGAGGTATAATCCCCTATATATTAAAGCATAATCGGCCGGGTTGCGCCTACGCGTGAGGAATCCGGCGCCCGTCCGACAATTTTGTGATCTGTGTCATAAAATACTGTGAAGGAGCAATAAAGGCTTGCAAAGGGTCGTACAGAGAGATGGACAGGGTTAAGGCCATGACGGGCTGGCTCAAGTCACCCCTGATGCTGGCGACGAGCGCCATGGCGCTGTTGCTCGGCGGTCTGCCGTGGCTGGGGTTATTGTACATGCAGGGCTGGGCCCCGGTTCCGCTATCGGTGCCGGGATTGTTGGCCGTGCTGGTCTTTGCTGCCGGCCTGATCTGCCTGCTTGCTGCCCGGCTTTACTGCCGGCAAATTCTCAAGGCCCGTCATCTGCAACAACCACTTAGCGGTCTGGAACAGTGGTTGCATACGACCTCGTTCCGATTGGCCTTGCGACGCGAGATAACCCCGCCGTGTATCGCCATCTATCCTTCCCGTGAGTTCAATGCCTTTGCCCTGGGACTGCGCCGTCACAAGGCCACCATCGTGCTGAGCGAAGGGCTGGTGCACGGATTGACACCGCGGGAACTGGAGTCCGTGCTGGCGCATGAGATCAGTCATATTGCCAATGGTGATGTCCAGGCCCTGGCCCTGTTGCAAGGGGTGCTGACGGTTTTCATTGAGTTACCGGCCAGAATGCTCGATGCACTGGCTGAGAGAGCCTGGCCTGGCTATATTGCCGGCGGAGCAATTTACTGGGCAACCGTGGTGGTCCTGCAGCTGGCGGGCGGCTGGCTCGCCAGCTTGCTGATTATGCGTTTCAGCCGGCATTGCGAATACCGGGCCGATCGCCAGGCCGCTGAACTGGTCGGTTACAGGCAAATGCGCGCTGTTCTGCGTCATCTGGATACCATGATGGCGTCCGCCCAGGGGCGGCAACTGGCGGCATTTGGTCTGTCCGGGCGGCTTAAATTCCGTTTCATGCAATTATTTAACAGCCATCCCATGCTGTTTGAGCGACTGGCGGCCTTGCGCCAGCTAAACGACCAGTGTCAGGATAAACTTTCAGGTCAGACACTGACATGACTGAATAATAAACCAGAAAAACCGAGGAGTTAGTATGTCTTTGATTCGCCCGTTTGCCGGCCTGCGGCCGGTACCGGAACACGCCGACGCTGTTATTGCCCCGCCCTATGATGTATTAAACACCGAAGAAGCCAGAGAAAAAGCCCAGGGCAGGCCCTACAGTTTTCTGCATATTTCCAAGCCGGAGATCGACCTGCCCGAAGGAACGGATCCCTATTCCGATCAGGTCTACAGCCAGGGCGCTGATAACCTGCAGAAGCTGATCGACAAAGGCATTCTCACACGGGAGCCGCAGGCGTGTTATTACCTCTATCAGTTACAGATGAACGAGCATGTCCAGACCGGCCTGGTGGCAATCGCTTCCGTTGCCGAATATGATCGCAACAGGATTCGCAAGCATGAATACACCCGACCGGACAAGGAGGCCGATCGGGTCAGGCAAATTGACGCGTTGAATGCCCAGACCGGGCCGGTATTTCTGACCTATCGGCATAACGCCACCATCGATTCGCTCAGCGAGCGGATCAGCCAGTCTTCACCGCTTTATGATCTGACCGCCGATGACGGTGTGCAGCACAGACTCTGGCGGATTACCGAGCCGAAGGATATTGACCTGATTACCAAAACCTTTGAGGCGATGAACTGTCTGTACATCGCCGACGGCCATCATCGTTCGGCGGCAGCCTCGCGAGTGGCAGAGATGCGTAACAGTGAAGCCAACGGGGATGGTGAGGCCAGCCATGACTATTTTCTGTCAGTCATTTTTCCAGATAATCAGATGAACATCCTGGACTATAACCGGGTGGTGCGGGATCTCAACGGTCTGGAACAGGCCGCGTTCTTGAAGCAACTGGAAGAACGGTTTGACGTGCAGACCAGTGAACAGCAGGTTAAACCTGCCCGTTCCGGCGAGTTTGGTATGTACCTGTCGGGCCAGTGGTATCGTCTGACGATCAAACCGGCACAGATTCCGGAGCAGGACCCGGTGGGGCGGCTCGATGTCAGCCTGTTACAGAATAACCTGATCGAGCCGGTACTGGGGATTGACGATCCGCGTCGTGACAAGCGCATCGATTTTGTCGGCGGCATACGCGGTCTGGGCGAACTGGAAAAACGGGTCGACAGTGGTGAAATGCAGGTGGCCTTTGCCCTCTATCCGACCGCCCTCTCCGAGCTAATGGCGGTGGCTGACGCCGAGGAGGTCATGCCACCCAAGTCCACCTGGTTCGAACCCAAGCTGGCCGACGGGCTGGTCTCGCACGTGCTGAATTGAAAAAATCAAAACCGGGGAGGCCGTTGGGTTATTTAACGGTGTTTAGTCTTCCTGAATATCAGCTTCCTGGGTAACCCGCAACACCTCTTCCAGGGTTGTATCGCCTGCCAGGACGCGGCGTAGTCCGTCGGCGTGAATCGATGTGGCCTGCTTGCGCACATAGCGTTCCATGGCCTGTTCGCCTTTGCCGTCGTGGACCATCTGGCGCAAGGTGTTGTCGACCTCGATGACTTCGTAGATGCCGGTGCGGCCCCGGTAACCGAGTCCGTTACAGGCCTCGCACCCGACCGCCTGGTTGAGCGTTGGCGGGGTATCTTTGGCGGGATCGAGTCCCATATGCTTCATGTCGATTGGTCCGGCCTCGAACGGGGATTTGCAGTGCGGACAGAGCATGCGCACCAGCCTCTGGGCCATGACCCCCACCAGGCTGGAGGCCAGCAGGAACGGTTCGATCCCCATATCGCGCAGACGGGTGACAACGCCGATCGCGGTATTGGTGTGCAGGGTGGAGAGGACCAGGTGACCGGTCAGTGAAGCCTGGATGGCGATCTCCATGGTTTCCATGTCGCGAATTTCGCCGACCATCACCACATCCGGATCCTGGCGCAGGATGGCACGCAGACCGCGGGCGAAGGTCATGTCGACTTTCTGGTTCACCTGGGTCTGGTTAATGCCGTCCAGATAATATTCGATCGGATCCTCGACCGTCATGATGTTGCGCTGGCGATCGTTAATGGCGGTCAGGGCGGCATACAGGGTGGTGGTTTTTCCCGAGCCGGTGGGGCCGGTGACCAGTAAAATGCCATGAGGGTGGTGAATAATCCGTTCCAGTCGTTCGAGATCCCCGGACTGCATACCAAGATGGGTGAGATCGAGGCGCCCGGCCTGCTTGTCCAGCAGACGCATCACCACCCGTTCCCCCTGGCCTGTGGGCAGGGTGGAGACACGTACATCCACCGGCCGTCCGGCCAGTCGCAGGGAGATGCGACCGTCCTGAGGCAGACGTTTTTCCGCGATGTCCAGCCGGGCCATGACTTTGATGCGCGAGGTAAGCAGGGGCGCGAGACCGGCCGGCGGCTGCAAAACCTCGCGCAGGACCCCGTCCACCCGAAAACGGACCACCAGGCGGTTTTCATAGGTTTCGATATGAATGTCCGAGGCGTCCTCGTGGATCGCTTCGGTCAGCAACGCATTGATAAGCCGGATAATCGGCGCGTCGTCCTCGGATTCCATCAGATCGGTGGGTTCACCCAGTTCACTGGCAACGCGGGCCAGATCGATCCCTTCATCCATGCCGGCGATGGCATAGGCCGCCTCGCCGGAGGTGCGCTCATACAGATTGCGCAGCAGGGTTTCGAAATCCTCCGTGCTGACCGACTCCAGCAGTAACGGCTGGCCCAGGTGACGTCGCAGTTCGGCGATCGCTCCGGGATGGACATCGCCGCGGCAGGCAACCCGAACCGGGCCGGCGGCTTCTCTGGTGTTATCGTCCTGTGCGGCGTCGTCGGGCAGCGGCACCAGCCCGTGCTGGCGGGCAAAAGAATAGGAAATGGAATTTGGCGCGAGATTGTCAGCCATGGTCAGTCAATGCCTATCACCAGTTGTTGTTCCTGTCCACCGCGTTCCACCTGCAGACGCAGCTCGCGAACCGTGTCCAGTTGATTAACCAGCCCGCTCATCTGTTCCATGTCACTCACCGGAATACCGTTTACCGCGGTGACAATGTCGTTCGCTTCGAGTCCGGCACGCCGGAAATAGTCCTGTCCTTCGGCTTGCGGCTGGATGCGAAAGCCGCGAATCCCCTCACCGTCCACGATCGGGGTGAACTGGATCAGATCGGCAATTCGTTGCGGGTTATTGTTCAGCTCTTCACGCAATTGATTCAGTTCGTCGCGCGGGAGTTGGCTCTGGGCCGTTGCGGTGGCGTCGGTTGCGCGGGGATCGGGTTCGCGCACTGAACCGTTAACCGGAAACTCGCCCGGCGCGGCCGCCTGGATGCCGGCATTCGTGTCGGACATGTCCAGTTTGTCACGCGACAGGGGCAGCATCTCGAAGCGTCCGGCACGCGAGAGAATGATCCGATCCCGATGAACGTACTTCAGTATCGCGTTGCCGGGCAGATCGGCGCCGGTGGTGTAGACCCGCTGATCGTTACCCCGGGCGATGATGGCGACCCCCTGGCCCTCCCCGCCGATGGCCAGGATCCCGGTCAGGCGTAAATTGAGGCGGGTTTTGGGTGCGTCGGTGGGGACCGTCGATGTCTGCTGTTGCGAGGCGGGTGGGGTGCCGAACAGATGACGGTCGGCCAGATCCGAGAGTGTGGTTGTCGGGTTTTGCAGGGAGTTGTCGCGCAGGGTTTCGGCGTTTGTTGTACCGGTCGGGGCGGTGATGACGCCGGCACTTTTCAACGGCACGGGCGCGTCGGCCAGAAAAAACCAGGTGAGTTGTGCCGCGGTTGAGGCCAGCAGTATCACCATCAGCAGCTTGAGAAGGGTGGCAAGACGGCGTACATACGGGGCACCGGTCTCCGCGGAAGCCAGACTGGCGAGACGTTCGTTAAGCGTGTTCATGGGGCTATTGTCCATCGGCGGCGGCCTGAGGTCGAGCCCGGGATTGTGAGGGCATGGCAAACAGGCGGTGAATCGTGCCTCCCCGGGCCGGTTCCAGGGTCAGCTCGACGGCCAGCAATTCGGGACTGATTCCCTGCTGTCCCCGCAGTGGCCAGCTGTCACTGGTCAGCGTGGCATCGGGGTCCACGACACCCCGTTCACGATAGTAAAATTCGAATTCCAGTGACTCGAAGCGACGACGGTTGTCGTCGGTATCGCCCGCCAGGCGGGTTCGGTAGGTTGGCTCCTGTGGGCTGCCGTCAAGATGGCTCCAGATCAGCCGATAGAGCACGCCGTCTTCGAGCTGGTAGCCGATGCGGGTCAAACGGCTGCGTTGCATCCCCGGGCGTCCGCCGCTGGTGACCAGCGCCAGGCGCGGAGCCCTGTCCAGTACATCATAGCTGAGTGGCGGGTGTGTCTCACCCCATTGATCGCGCCAGTTGCGCCGGGCCAGTTGCAGGAGATCACGTTCGATGACCCCCATGGCCAGCTGCAGCTCACCAAGCCGTTCCCCTTCGGCGACCACGCGGCTGCGGTTTTCCAGTACCACCTGCAGGCCGCCGTAAGCCATGGTCGAAACCAGTGCGAAGATGGCCAGGGCGACCAGCAGTTCCAGCAGGGTAAAACCGGTTGTCCGGGTGAGACGGGTCATTGTTGTGTCGCCTCCTCTTTTCCCACCGTTTCGGCGCGTGGCAGGCTGTGCCAGATCTCGCGTCTCACCACTGGTCGACGGTCACCGGCGTCGGCGTGATAAACCGCCACTTCCAGACGCAACAGGCCCGGCAGGCTGATGTCCATGGGCAGCGGGGGCGTGGCCGCCTCGGCGGTGAGTTGCCATTCCCATCGCTGGTTGCCCAGTTCGGTTTGACCACGCCGCTCGCCCGGTCCCTGAACCGGTTCGATCCCCGCGTCTATCCGGGCCAGAACATTGTCGGCTACCCAGCCGGCATAGGTTCGCTCGCGCAACTCAGCGGTATTGATCGCGGTCTGACTGCCCACGCGGATTGCTGCCGCCAGGGCGATGGCCAGCACGGCGACGGCCACCAGCACCTCCATCAGGGTAAAGCCGCGCTGCGAGCTGCTCGCCATGTTTAACCGCGATCCTGTTCCAGCGTAAGGCGACCATTGATCTCACCACTCAGACGTAGTTGACGATCCGGCTGGTCGCGATCCCGCAGTATCAGCTCAAAGGGCGTGAGGGTGCCGTTTTGCTCAAGAAAGACATTGGGCGAGGGATGTTCCGGCGCCCATTCCAGCTTGACGGGCCGGCCTTCCACCCGCAGTTCCAGCTCCAGCCCGGCGTCGCGCAGGGAACGCGGCCGCAGGGTGCGATCGTCGGGAATGTCGCGCCACTCCAGCACTTCGTTATTAACAAGTTGCTGGCGCTGGAAGTGATAGCCTTCGGCGGTAAAGGCGATACCGATGGGCGGGGCGCCGAGCATCACTTCATGGTGAGCCAGATTGATGAGCGCCACCAGACGCTCTCCGCGTTCGCGCAGTGCGCGGTTTGGATCCGAGACGTCGATCGAGAGCACCACCAGACCGGCAAGTATGGTCATGATGGCGATAACAACCAGCAGTTCCAGCAGGGTGAAACCGTGTTGGCGGCACTCAGTCCTGGTTCCAGTTGCCAATATCTGCATTGACGCCTTCGCCTCCCGGCTTGCCGTCGGCGCCGAGACTGTAGAGATCGAATTCGGCATGTTGTCCGGGATAGAGATACTGGTAAGGATTGCCCCACGGATCGCGCGGCACGCTGTCCAGGTAGCCCTGCCAGTTACGCGGTTCGGGCTGGCCGGCGGGTTCTTCGACCAGCGCTTCCAGTCCCTGATCGGTGGAGGGATAGACACTGTTATCCAGACGGTAGAGATTCAGTGCCGATTCGATGGCGCGTATGTCCTGCGCTGCGGCATTGACCCGGGCGCTGTCCGGACGGTCCATGATACGCGGTACGACGATACCCGCCAGGATACCGAGGATGACCACCACCACCATAATTTCAATAAGCGTGAAACCGCTTTGGGATCGTTTTGTCATGTCAGCTTCAATTGGTTGGGATTAAACATCATGTTGTTCTGGAATACTTCCTGATGATTAGTGTCATGGGTTGGGGTTTGCATTGCAAGCGGGGTTACTTCAGGCGGCCTTCCAGCTGGAGTCGGCTGCCCAGCGGCGCCAGTGCGTTACGCAAGGCGTCGCTGGCCTGATCCCGTGCCACGGGCCGGGCATCCAGCCGATAGCGGCCATCGGGGCGTAGCTGCCACTGGCCGTCGAGCGCCAGGGGCCCGCCGTCGTCACTCAGTTTACCGTGGATGACACCATCGTTGGCGCGCAGGTCGCTGATCAGCCCGCCCAGTTCAAACAGCGTGTTGTCCGCCTCGATGCGACCCTCCTGCCAGGCGATGCGACCGTTGAGTTGTTTGACAGCACCGTCATGATCCATCGCCAGCTTTTCCACGGCCAGAGCGAGCTGGCCGTCCAGTTGCGTCGGTATGGGACTGTAGCGGGCAACGATCGGCTCCAGTCGTTTGGCCGGCAGTCGCCCGTTGATCTTGTCGGCACCCAGCTGCAGGGGGGAGAGGTGAACGTGCCCGCGCAGAAAGCCGCCTTCGGTGCGGGCGTCGAGATCGACGCCCAGTCGTCCGCGCAACAGCGCGCCGAAGCGAACCTGCCAGCGCAGCCGGTTGATCGTCATGCCCGCCACGCTCAGCTGTTGCAATTCGCCATGCCAAATGGTGCCGGCCACCGTGTCGACCTGGACCCGGGGCGGCAGCATCCCCCGATCGTCGAACTGTTGCCAGGCATGGCTGGCAGGCCAGCGGGCCAGCAGAAACATCAGATAAAACAGCAGCCCGAGCCCCAGCCAACCGAGCGCGGCCCAGGGCAGGCGCGAGAAGATCGAGTGCAGCCGGATCATTGGGCCATCTCCAGATTCAGACGCACATCCACCAGTCCGCTGGCACCGGTTGCCTCGACCTGCAAGGCACTGACGCGGGCGCCGCTGGTCCGTTCCAGGCTGTCGATCCAGGTTAACAGCCGATCGAAGGCGACTCGCTCAAACCAGATCTGCACCCCATAATCGCCGTCCGGCTGAACCCGGTTAAGCTGTTTACCGAGACCGGCGTTGCGGGTACTGCGATCCACCAGACCGATCAACGAACGATCATCGCCGGCAGGCAGATCACCCGATTGAGCGGAACGGGTACGAATGGTGGCGGCTGCCTGTTTCATCCAGGCATGGGTTTCGCGCAGTTCGACCAGTTCCTGTTGCAGGGCGCTGTGTTGTTTGACCAGCGGCTCCCAGAGTCCGATATAGGCAAACACGATCACGGCCAGTGTGCCGCCGACGGCGAGCACCCAGCGCTCGCGAAGGTTGCGTGACTGCCACCAGAGCGCGACTTGCTGTTTCAGGGGTGACAGCTGTTGATCGATTTGCGCGCGCAGGTTCATGTCGAATCCCCGCGGATCAGTAACCGGCCGTCAGCGCGATCACCCTGCGTTGTCGCCGAGCGCAGTTCGACCGCCAGGCCCTCGTAGGCGGCGAGTTTTTCACGGATCCGCTCCAGCGATTCGATGCTCGATGCGCTCAGGTCAACCTCCAGCCGATTGTCACGCAGGCGCAGGGAACGCAGCTGTGTGGCGTTGTCCGCCAGCGCCGGACCGGCCAGCGCAAGCAGGTTGCTCAGGCGCGGGCTGTCAGTCTCATCGTCTGCCGATTCCAGGGCGGCCAGATGCTGGCGCATCTGCACCTGCGGATTAACCACCCGGCTGTCAGGAAACGTTTGTCGATAAATGCTTTCGATGGCCGTTTGCAGTTGATCCCGCTCGGCCTGCAAACGTTGGGTCTGGGCAAACTGAACACCGTACTGGGCCAGCAGCCATACCACCAGCAGTGCCGCGGCCGGTCGCAGGGGGCGCCAGACCCAGTCCCAGCGCGCCTGGCGTGCATACGTTCCCTGCAGGAGATCGATCCCCTGCTGGCCCTGCAGATGCGAGGCCAGTCGCGGCAATAACGGCATGTCGCGGGTGGTGGCATCGATCGTCACCCGGTCTTCGACTTCGGGATGGGCGGCCAGAACAGATTGCAAGGCGGTTATCGCGCTCTGCGGGGCGTCGATCGTCAGATGGGTCGGAAGATGCTCGGCATCGGTTTGTGCCAGGGCTGCTTCCAGCGTCAGCGCTGCGGCTTCCGGCTCCAGCATGTAGCTGCCGTTGCCCAGTTGCAATAACAGCCGTTGTTCATCGGCCAGAATGTGCCAGTGCTGATTATCCAGGGGCAGAACGCCGTTTTCCGGGATCAGGGCGTACGGGGTGATGGCCAGTTCCGCCAGCGTTTGCTGCCATGATTGCATCCGTGCATGTTCCACCACCGCGGCGGTGAGTCCGGAGCCGCTGGCGGTACGGCTACTGGCAAAGTGAAAATCGTTGATATCGCCGATAAGCCGATCTTCCAGTGTATAGGGCAAGGCCTGGGCAATACGGTCTCTGCGCCGGGTCGGCAGTTCGACCCGTGTGATCAGCACGTCCGTCCCCGGTACCACCACCAGGCAGCGGCGTCCGGCCAGGGCCTGATGCAGATTGTCGCCGCCGCTACGTGCATGGTGTACCAGTTCATCCTGGGCGTTGATCACGGCATATTCGTAGGAGCCATCGGACGCGGCGGGTAAACGGAGAATGAGCTGCTCTGGCATGATCTTTGTCCTGCTCTTGATAAGATCGAGTGTACCCCAGATTACCGGGTTGTGGCCAAATCGGCCGCCGGTGATCGGGGACAGGGTTGCTGATAGCGTCGCAGCACCGTTCCCCGTTCAGCGTCGATCACCGCGCATTGACTGTACAAAAACGTCGCTTGTCGGATGGAGACGGCCAGTTCGATATAACGGCCCCAGGCGCCCTGTTTTTCCGCGTCCATCTCTTCTTGCGGCGGAAATTCGTAGGCCTCGCGTAAAAGGGGTGGCAGGGAGGCTTCGTTGAGTGTGGTACCGCTTTCGGGCAGGGCGGTTATATACGGTTCCAGGTAGCGATAGGCGGTCGGATTCATGCCGCGGATCAACAGCAACTCGCTGGTTGAGAACAGGGGTTGATTGGCAGCCCGGTAAGGGGGGGATTGACGTGTGTACCAGTCGTCTTCGATTTCGGGATTTTGCCAGTCACGCAGCGCGCTGATCACAGCCTGCGGCGCCAGCCCCATATCGCTGTAACGTCGGTTAAGTGCGTCGACCAGGCGAATAAAGCCGGTCTCTGTTGCCTTGTCTTCGGGATCCAGCAGATTGTTGAGATTAAGACGGCAATGCAGATCCCTGAGGCGGGCCTGAATCTGGAAACCGCCCATCTCAAGTTGTAACGGTGGGCTTTGACAGGTTCGGGTCAACGCCTCGGCCAGGTCCGCGTCGTTGCGCAGGGTAGTGATGAGCTCGCTGGCCAGTGCTTCGATACTGCGCCCATACATCTGGGCCTGACCGATATTATGAGTGGTCATCGAGCGGCGCAGATCCAGCTGATGGCTGGCGGTCAGGGAGACTGTCGCAACCGTGGCCAGAGAGACGATCAACAGGGCAGTGATCAGCGCAACGCCGGTATTTTTTTTTCTACCCGAATGAACAGCGAAGTTTCGAGACGGCGCCATCATTCCACAGCGGGATGATCCGGATAGAGAATTTGCAGCATTCTCAAGGTGGCCGCGGCCTCGCGTTCACGATTCAGGTTTTGCAATGCCTCGGCCTGAAGTGCCAGCGCATCGGCGGCGTGGCGAACACCCCGGTATTGTTCGGCCACCCAGGCGGCGCGTTCGGCGGCCGTGGCAAAATCGCCGGATTGCATGTCTTCACGGGCGCGGCGTAACTCCTCGGCAGCCAGATCCCGGCGCAGCTGTTGCATGCGTTGAAACGCGGTTTTCGCCTCCTTGCTTTCGGGATGGTGCTCCACCACTTTGCGGTAATAGGCGAAGGCCTGGCGGGCCAGGGAAGTCTTTCGGGGCAGGGAAGTGTTTGCGTTCCAGAGTGCGCGGGCGGCTTCGGCGCGCAAAAAACGGGCATAGGCCCGTTCGGGAGTATCGGCCTCATTGCCCTGTTCAAGCCAGGTACTGGTCTGTTCAATGCTAAGAGGGTAGTTTTTCAGGTGGTAATGGGTGTAGGCTTTTTCCAGTACCGCCTGTTGGCCGTGCGGCGTCTTCGGATAATCGGCTAACAGGGTGTCCAGATGCGTCAGCGAGGCCTTCAGTTGCCCGTCCTCGCGAGCGGCCATTGCTTGCTCATACTGTGCCGCGGCCGCCTCGTGCTGGCGTTGCTGCCCGCCGCCGAGCACGGAGCAACCGGACAGGAGCCCTGCTACAGTAGCGACGGCGATGAGCTTGCAGGCGATACGTTGGTACGCGATTTTTATCATAATTTTAATCATTCCCCTCGGGCGAGGATGTATGCAAATACAAAAATATCATATCTGGATGCGGCGTGTAGCGCTTTGTTTGCTGACATTGGCGCTTTCGGCACCGGGATTGGCACTGGCCCAGAGTCGTGATGTCCCGGACGACAGGATTACGCTGAACTTCGAAGAGGCGGATATTCGCTCCGTGATTGCGATGGTCTCCGAGCAGACCGGGCGCAATTTCATTATCGATCCGCGGGTCAAGGGCAAGCTGACCATCATTTCCCAGCAGCCGGTGGACCCGCGCCAGCTCTATGAAGTGTTTCTTTCCGCCTTGCAGCTTCACGGATACACGGTTGTGCCGGGTGAGGGCGGGGATCGGGTCGTACCGATGAGTCTCGCCCGGGGCGATCAGACCGAGGTGCTGGAGTTGGATGAGGATGACGGCATGGGTTACGAGTTCGTTACCCGGGTGCTGGCCACCGAGTACGTGGAAGCGGCCAAACTGGTGCCGATATTGAGGCCGCTGTTGACCAAGGACGGCCATCTTGCCGCCTATGGCGATAACAATCATCTAATCATTTCCGACTCCGCCGGTATTGTCGAGCGGGTGCGCAAACTCATCCGGCAGATTGACCGTGATACAACCGGGGTGACCGAAGTGGTGGAACTGGAACATGCCTCGGCGTCCGAGGTGGTGCGCATGGTGGAGTCGGTTGAAAACGAGGAACGCAACGGACGCCGCTTGCTGCTGGTCCCCGATGAACGTGCCAACCGTATACTCATCGGCGGGGATCCGGCGCGGCGTTCCTCGGTACGTTCCCTGATTCGACGGCTGGATGAAAAAGGCATTGAAGATGAAGGCATTGCCGTGATTTATCTGCGTTATACCGATGCCGAGGATATGGTGCCCGTCCTGCAGGGTGTCGTTTCGCAGCAAATCGGCACGAGTTCGGCAAGTGCGGCGGGCGGCGGTAAAAACGGTGCTGTCTCTCGCCAGGTTGCCTCTCGTGACGGCGAGGTCAGTATCCAGGCGCACAAGAGTACCAACGCACTGGTGATCAGCGGCCCGTCGGGCGAGGTGGACGATCTGCGTTCGGTGATCAGGCGCCTGGATATTCGTCGCGCCCAGGTCCTGGTGGAAGCGATCATCGCCGAGGTCTCTATGGAGCGTTTGCAGGAGTTCGGCGTTCAGTGGGGCGCCCTCGGAGATGATGCCGTGGGCATGCTGAACTTTGGTGTGGCAGGCGCCGGCTCTTTGGCCAATATCGGTGCGGCGGTGGATGCCGGTGGTATTCCAAATGTTGACGGTGCAACCCTGGGAGCCGCCAATTCGCGAGGCGAGATCGGGGCCCTGTTGCGGGCGCTACTGGCGGATTCGGGCACGAACGTGCTTTCGACCCCGTCGGTAATGACCATGGACAATGAAGAAGCCGAGATCGTGGTGGGACAGAATATCCCCTTTGTGACCGGCCGTGCGATCGAGGATTCCGGCCAGGCTTTTGATTCCATACAGCGCGAGGACGTCGGTATCCAGTTGCGTATCCGGCCACAAATCAACGAAGGCGATGCCATCAAATTGAATATCGAACAGGAAGCCTCCTCGGTCGCCGAAACCCTGGAAGGCGCGCGCGATCTGGTTACCAACAAGCGCAGCATCAAGACCACCGCGATGGTGGATGATGGACAGATCATCGTGCTCGGCGGGCTGACCTCCGAAGAGACCGATACCCGTAACCAGCAGGTCCCCGGACTGGGAAGCATACCGGGGCTGGGCTGGCTGTTTCGTTATGACCGCTCTTCGGTGCAAAAACGCAATCTGATGGTCTTCTTGCGCCCGCGAATTATTCAGGATCGAGATGATACGCGCGAGATCAGCAGCGCCAAATACCAGTTGATGCGCACACAGCAGATTGCCAGCCGCGAACGGGGACTGCGTTTTCTGGACGATGAAATGATCCCGGTGTTGCGGTCTTCCTCGGAATTTATGACCCTGCCGCCGGACTTTGAGGATCGCGTCGGCCCGCCGGGCCGCCAGGGTGCCGATCGGGTTTATGCCCCACCGCGTCCCGCGAATTAGGTTCTCTTTAGTATGCCGGCTTTCGAATATCAGGCGCTGGATGGTGACGGGCGTACCCGCAAGGGCGTCATCGAGGGAGACAGTGCTCGCCAGATACGTTCACGGTTAAGAGATGAGGGGCTGACACCGCTGAACGTGGCGGAAGTGACGGCGGATGAACGCCAGACAGGGACACGCCTGTTACCCCGTCGCGGGGTGCGCGCCGGCGATCTGGCCCTTATGACCCGGCAGATGGCCACGCTGGTGCGTTCCGGACTACCGCTGGAGGAGGTGCTGCGCACTGTCGCCCGCCAGACCTCGCAACCGCGTTTGCAGAGTGTCCTGG
Organism: uncultured Thiohalophilus sp.; assembly: GCA_964405505.1. Lineage (GTDB taxonomy): Bacteria > Pseudomonadota > Gammaproteobacteria > UBA6429 > Thiohalophilaceae > Thiohalophilus. The sequence continues at coordinate 64,346 of CAYOOC010000004.1, read as the reverse complement.
TCGCGGTGCGCACCCGCATTACCGAAGGCCGTGATCTGGCGGGCGCGCTGGGTGAGTTCAGCCATGTTTTTCCCGATATCTACCGCGCCTCGGTGGCCGCCGGCGAACAGTCCGGTCATCTGGATGTGGTCCTGGAGCGTCTGGCCGATTACACCGAAAAACGTCAACAGATGCGCCAGAAAGTCCAGCTGGCCCTGTTCTATCCGGCCATTTTGACCGTGATGGCGGTGCTGGTAACCGTCGCCCTGCTGGGCTATGTGGTCCCCGAGGTCGTGCAGGTGTTTGAAAATATTAATCAGGAGCTGCCGGCGCTGACCGTGGGCCTGATCGCCGTCAGTGAGATCGTGCAATCCAGCGGCTTGGCGATTGCCGGGGCGCTTGTCGTCGGGGGCTTTTTACTGGCCCGCCTGCTGCGTCGCCCGGAACCCCGGCGCAAGTGGCACGGGTTGCTGCTGCGTCTGCCTGTACTGGGCGCTCTGGTGCGCGGCAGTAACAGCGCGCGCTTCGCCCGCACCCTGTCGATTGTCTCCGCTTCCGGGGTACCGATTCTCGAGGCGCTGCGTATTGCGGGCGAAGTGGTCAATAATGTACCCATGCACGAGGCGGTTTCCGCCGCCGCCCGGGAAGTGCGCGAAGGCGGGTCGCTGGCCCGGGCTCTGGAGCGCAGCGGTTACTTTCCGCCGATGACCGTGCATTTGATCGCCAGTGGCGAGGCCAGCGGGAATCTCGACACCATGCTCGAGCGGGCCGCCGAAAGTCAGGAACAGGAACTGGAGATGAGCACCGGCATGATCCTCGGCATCTTCGAACCGGCCCTGATACTGGTGATGGGACTGGTCGTGCTCACCATCGTTCTGGCCATTCTCCTGCCGATTTTCGAAATCAACCAGCTGGTGCGTTAACTCACCGACCCGCCACAGACCCCGGCTGAAACAAACAAGCCTTCAAGCTGACTGCCCGGGCAAGGCCGTTGTCTCGTTTGTATGCAGTTCCCTTTCGGGTTCCCGAATTCTTACGATCTTCCTTCTCGTTCGGCTGCTTGCGGGCAGATTGTTTGTCTCGGTTTTCCCTGGCAAAGGTCGCCTTTCTTGACAGCGGCAGCACAGTGATCTCCTATAGTCAAACTTCCCGGATTGTTCTGGCCTGCCTGGTGAGGGGCAAAGTATGGGGCGTTGTGAAATGCGCGCTACAGGGGAGGGTCTCTGGCTGAAGCGTTTGCCCGCCCGGCCAGGCCCGGATCGAATGCTCGGGCTCGACAACGGGATTGCAAATTCTCAATGCCGGAGGCCTTATGCCGCCAAATTGCAATTTGCAGTTTGACGAAAGTCGAAAACTTTAACAAATATCTTGTATATCAAAAACTTACCCACCTGGCATGTAACCTGCATTATATGTTCCGGCGGGTACGGGAGGAGGTAAACATCATGATGATGCTATTCAATTTATTCCACGGCCCGAAGCGGCGACAGAATCGGCAGATCACCGAGCAGTCGCGTGAAGTAGAACTGACAGATGGACGAATGGTGGTTGTCCGCCAACGGGTGGAGTGTTTGGGCGACGGTTGTCCCAAACCGCAACTTTTGACGCTGAAGGCGTTATCGCTGGTCGAGCCGGGTGAAGTGGTGGAACTGGTAACCGACAGCGTGACCGCCGCGGAGACCATCTCGGCCATGATGAATCTGGCTGACGGGGAATACCTTGCAACCGAACGTGACGAGGGCGTCTGGCGGGTTTACATACAACGCCTGGCGAACGCTTCAGCAGAGCAAATTTGATGAGTGGTTCTGGTTTGTAATTCTGACCAGGTAAGTAGTAACAAGTAGTAACTGGATTATCCTGCGGGGGATCGATGAACGAACACACGGCAACGGCAACAACAAAAATCGAAAATTCAGGAGAAGGGCTGCTGCATCGTGGCAGTATTTGGTCAATTGTCATCGTGGCGCTGGTGGCGATTGCCTCGGCAATGGCGCTGGCCGCCGACACGCGCTGGATCTATCTGTTGGTCTATGTCTGGTTCGGCGTGATCTACGGCCTGCTGCTGCAATATGGCCGTTTTTGCATGGCCTCCGCAGTACGGGATCTGTTTGCCGTTCAGGTACCGAGGATGGCGGTCGGGATTATGATCGCCACGGCGCTCTTTTCGCTGACCGCGGCACTGGTGACGGTCAGTGGTAACAGTACCTTCAATCCCCACCCGCTGGGCTGGCACATTATCATCGGCGGGTTGATCTTCGGCTTCGGTATGATTTTTACCGGGGGTTGTGCCTCCGGGTCGCTTTACAAGAGCGGCGAGGGCAATGTCGGTTCCATGCTGGTGGTGGCCAGTATCTCCTTCTCCCAGGCCCTGTTCGTCGATCTCGGTTCCTGGTCCAATACCTTTGCGCCGAAGTCATGGGCGGAATCGGCCGCTGACAAGGGCATGCCCGAGGAACTGTCGGTAACGGACGGCTGGTTTGACCAGTTCATGACCGGCTATATCTGGGATCTTTCCGGCGGTACGGTCGGCCAATGGCTGGACTCCGGCAACCAGTGGATTAACGCGTTTTTCGGCAACGCCCTCCTCAGCGCAATCCTCCCGGTTCTGGTACTGGTTCTTCTGCTTTACATTTTCGCCTACCGCAAGGGCTATCTGCGCCGGCATAAGGAGGCTATGCCGGGGGTGGGGTTTGAGCTGCGGGGTATCTGGGCGATGGTGACCTCATCGAAAAACACCGCCCTGGCCGGTGTGGGGCTGGGGGTATTTGCCGGCCTGCACATGTGGGTGACCGGAATGCTGCGGGAGCATTATCAGATTTTCAACTTCGGCGAATTGCTGGAGAAAATGGGCCATACCTCCGGGCTCTCTATTCAGGGGACGGTCTTCGATCCCGGCTACTGGTATATCACGACCCAGGAAGCGCAACTGGGCGGCTGGGTGCTCAACAAGGCCGGCGTTGAGAATATGGATAACATCTATTTCGGGCTGAACAACGGTTTGCCAAGTCCGGAAATCAATGCCCCGTTGCTCATGTCAGCGGGCATTATCCTCGGGGCCGCCGTGCTCGCCCTGGCGCGCCGCGAGTTCAAATGGAAAATACCGGACATGGAAACCGCGATGTTTGCCATTATCGGCGGGGCCATCATGGGTATCGGCGCGCGTATCGGCATGGGCTGTAATGTGGGCGCGTTCTTCGCGGCGGTCACCAATGGCGATCTGACGGGCTGGCTTTTCCTTGCCGGCATGGTGATCGGCGGCTACATCGGGGTGAAGACCTTTAACAAGTGGCTGATGTATCGCATGTCCCGTAATGATGACCTGGAATTATAACAAGCTGTAGCGGCGGACGGTCTCCAACTGTCCGTCGAATATTGACGTAAGGAAGAGGAAGGAAGTAACCATGGCAATTAAATTTGAAAAAGTCGATGAAGGTGATTACCTGCTGGATGTGACCGGTTATGTCTGCCCACATCCGCAAATGTATACCAAGAAGGCCCTGCAGAAGATGGACGGTGGCGATGTGCTGACGCTGAAGTTCGACAATCCCTCCTCGGGTGAGTCCATCATGGCAATGTGCGAGTCCGAGGGGAATGATCTGTTCAGTCGCGACGAGGATTCCGGCACCTATGTCTGGAAGATCCGCAAAGGGGCGGCCTGATGCGGCTGGGTGTGGTTGTCACAGACGGCCAATTCGCGCAACAGGCGATTGCCCTGCTCAAGGGCGCGCAGGCCCGTGGCTGGCAACTGCGCTGTTTTTTGACCGACTCGGGGGTGAAATTACTCGGGGATGAGGCTTTTCGGGCGTTTCTCGATGGCAGCGAGGCCCATGTATCCCTGTGCGAATTGTCCGTGGATCGCTATCCCGGTGCGGATCCCCACGAGGCCGGGCTGGCCGAGCGGGTCATTATCGGCGGCCAGTACCAGGATGCGGAGCTGGTCAAAAACAGTGATCAGGTGATTGTGCTTTGAAGGAGACAAGATGAGTGAGACCAAAGAGATCCTGGTCGTTGCCCGGGATCGCAAGAGTGAGGCGTTGCGCATGGCCACGGGGCTGACCCTGCTCGATGACGTAGTGAATGTGGCCGTCTGGGGCGAGCTGGATCGGGATGACGACGAGGTGGCGATGCAGCTCGAAGCCCTGGATTTTTCGGATGTGCCGGTGACGGAGCTGGCCACCAGCATGGCGGCGAAACTGGCCGGAATGATTAACAAAGCGGATGTGGTGTACGTGGTATGACAAAAGATAACAAGGTGATGTTGATTAGCGTGGCGGGTGGCCAGCCGGAGTTTGACGAGACGCTGTACCGTGCCTTGCAGGATGAGGGGCTATCCTGTGCCCGGTTTGACCTGGACAGTGAGCTGGAACGAGTGCTGGATACGCTCGAAAGCGGTGCCATGCCGGTGGTGCTCAAACCCGCACCGCGCTGATTGCAATTTACCACCGGCTATCGCCTGTTTGCGTAACTGCAATGTACTCGGCTCTGACCTTTTAAGCTAACAGATTGATAAAAAAGAGAAATGTTGTTCTGGCACGTTACATGCAAACGGTTTTGACGAAGCAGGCTTGAGACAGTGGCCGACATTCAGGAGAGAGGATGAGATCATGAAAAAAACAGAAGCACAGCTCAATGAGACACTCAACAGCTGGCAAATATTTGCGAGAGGTCTGGCACTGGTTGCCGCGATGGGCCTTGCCGGTTGTGTTGACAGTGACGAAGATTCTACCAGCAGCTTTACAAAGAACTCTGCGGCGGACATCGCCCAGGAATCGGCGGACAGTTATGACGACAACGTCAACGGCCTGATTTCGGGCTCGACCCTGACCAGCTGGATCGACGACTGGGAGGCCAACCGGCCGGACGGAATTACCGGGGATCTGGTTATTATGCACGTCTCGGTCTGGAAAGATCCAGGCAATGATGATGCCAAGACCTATATTACCCCGGACGAAGCAAATGGCGTACGCAGCTACGCGATCGATACCGACCGTCTTACAGAGTCCCGCTCCAACGGCGTCATTGAGACCAGAAGCATGGTCCCCAGTGGCGAGCAGGTCGATGAGATCCTCAAGGACTATAACCTGGATCCCACCGAGGACATGATCGTCTGGGCGATGGGCCAAGGCGGTAATTATCAGAATATGGTAATGGGCCGCGGCTGGTACATGCTGCGCTACTGGGGAACAGAGAAAGAGCATCTGGCCCTGCTCAATGGCGGTGCCAACCATGAGGACGTCATTCCCGATTCGCACAAGGGGACCACGGTGAGCTGTGACGAAAATGTCAGCACCCTTTGCCTGCCGGGGACCGGCACGGTGAGCGTGGCCGATCTGCCGGAGGACAACACGGCTCTGCAGGCGACGCTGGGCGATGTGATGGATGTGGCCACCGGCGAGAGCGACGCCTTCCTCTGGGATGCGCGTAGTCAGGGCGAATATTGGAAGGCTTCCTATACCCAATCCGATGCAGATGATAGTAGTCAGGATTTTAATAATTTCGGCTCCAAACAGGGCCATCCCAACAATGCTGTTCTGCTGTCTTACGGTAATCTGTTAATCGGCGATGATGAGGCAACTGTAGGTGACGGTGCTTCGTATCGTTACAAGAGCAAGGCGGATCTGGAAGACTACATGGCCGGAAATACGGTCGACGGGGCCCAGTTCCAGCGCTATTACAGTGACAGTGGTATGATGGAATCTCTACGCACGGCTGATATCTACCAGGATGGCCAGGTCTCCATCACCTACTGCGAGACCACCTTCCGGGCGATGATCACCGGCGTGGCTACGGCGGTAGTATTGGGTATGCCCAACCGCTTCTACGACGGAGCCATGGTAGAGTGGAATTCTATGTCTCATATTCAGGATAAGGATAACAACTTCCTGCTGCCGAGCGACTCGCCCTGGCGAACCGACAAGGACAGTATCTCCTATTTTGGGTACAACGATCCGACGTATATTGAAAACCGGACGATGGATGATCCCTATGCGGGCGATACCAATGCGATTATCGACGCCGATCGGGCCTACAAGAGTTCCGGCGGCAGTGGTGACAGTGACGGCGGTGATGACGGCGGCGGCTCGCTGCCCTCGAACCCGTGTGGTGGGTAAAACGCGGTTGGCAAGTTTGACCGTACATATATGAACCTCCCAATTGAGGCCCGTCCCTGACGGGCCTATTTTTTTGCGAGAAGCGATAACGTGAATAAAACACCTGTCATTCTGATTCTGGCCGGGGCCATTGGCGCCGGTTTTTTGCTGTTCAGCATGCTGGCCCCACCTGAGGAGGATGTGGAAACTTTTCTCGAGAACCACTGGGAACGGCCGATTCCGTTTCAGGGCGCCCCGCCGAACGATTTCAGCGATCTGGAAGCCTCGCTGGATCCGCAAAGCTGCGCGCAATGCCATGCCGAGCAACACGAAGACTGGCAGCAGAGCCTGCACAGCCAGACCTATTCCCCGGGGCTGCGCTGGCAACTGGCCCTGATGTCCCCGAAACAGGGCCAGAGCTGCCTCAAATGCCACGCGCCGATGAGCGAGCAGACCGCGCTGGTGGCCGCGGAGCTGGGCTGGGAGGGCGCCTCCCGCGAGCCGCCGCCGGATCATGTGCCCCGGGACCTGCACAAACAGGGACTGGCCTGCGCCGCCTGCCATGTCCGCCGGCATGAACGCGTCGGGCCGCCGCCGCGTCCCGGGGTTGACCCCGACACGGGTCCACATGGCGGGTTCACCGCCAGGGCGGCCTTCGAGGACAGCCGTTTTTGCGCGGCCTGTCACCAGTTTCCCGAGGACGGACCACGGGTGAACGGCAAGCTGCGCGAGAACACCGTGGTCCAGTGGCAACAGTCACGCCATGCCGACGAAGGTCGCACCTGCCAGAACTGTCACATGCCGGATCGGCGCCATCAGTGGCGCGGCATCCATGATCCGGCCATGACCGCCTCGGCGCTGGAGACGGCATTCCAGGTCGACGTGAACAAGGTGACGGTGGAAGTAAAAAATGTTGGCGCCGGTCATCATTTTCCCACCTACATGGTGCCGGAGATCGAGTTACGACTGGAACGGGTGAGGCAGGACGGCAGCAGTGAGGTGCTCGCCCGCGAGGTGATTTCTTGGCGTGCCAATCTGGCGCTTACCGAAGAGGAGTTTGATACGCGCATAAAAAGTGGCGAGACTCATACGTTCGAAGCGCCACTGTCGATGCCGCTGGCGGACGATGAATCGCTGGAACTGGTCATGGACGTGGCACCCCGGCGGATGTACGAGCGGATTTTCGAGGATTACAGGCAAAAGCAGGGGGACAAGCTCGATCCCGACGTGCGCGCTCTGCTGACGCTCTCCATAGCCGAGGCCCGTAACAGCCGTTATCAGCGGACCCTGGCATATTATCCTCCCCGGGTTGCAAATTGAGCCCGGACCCGGGGCAAATTTCACTCTGCAATCTCGAACTGGAACTAGATTTGTATAACTTGTTGAAAAATATTAAATTATTAATTTGGCATGGCATCTGCAAGAGATAACATGATTGCAATTGGAACCTTTAAAGTGGGTAGAGCATTGTTTCGAAAAGTGACAATCGGCAGCTTGGTCATTGCCCTGTTTACTGCCTTTTCCGTCGCCGCACAGGCTGACGGGCCCCGGTTGAAATTCAAGGGGAAGGGGCCTGTGTGTATGTGTTCGGGCGACGGACTCAGTGAGGAGGATATTCGTCGGGCCAAGGAGGCTCGCAAGTCACAGAGAGACCGGATTCAACAACCAGATCGCAAAAAGATGAAGGAAGAGAGCAACAGGGATGAATCAAATAATTAAATGCAGAGGAGACGAGCGATGAAAGGCCGTATGAAAGACATCATGAAAAAACTGGGTCACCGGCTGAAATGGGGCATATCCGTCGGGGTTCTGACTGTTGCCATTACAACAGTATGGAGCATGATCGCGGTTGATGCTACTACCTATGATCCTGACTATACGGAATACCATGGTTGGGGGGCTGACACGCTGTCGAAAATCCACGAGGGTGTTGTTATGACCGCCCCCATTAATATTGCCAATGCCTGTGGACTTGGCGCGTCTTCCTGCTTCAAATGCCATAGCGGTAGACGAGCAGAAAAGCCGTCGGATAATTTATGGCACAGCCAACATTCGAAAGTAAACCACTCCTGCAAGGGGTGTCACGCGGGTAATGACCGTTTGATGCGAAAAAGCATGGCGCACAGAGAGCTTATATCTGATCCTCGAAGAGAATCAGGAAAGACTTGTGCAAGTTGTCATACTGATAAAGAAGTTGTTGAATTTTTGAAAATTTACGCTGAAGAATGATGTCCAATCATTTGAGGAGAGAGCAGATGAGTATAACTAAATATAATATGCAAAGCCGCAAAGGCTTGATCGCCGGATTTGTGACACTGGGTCTTGCCATTGGTGGCAGTGCCCAGGCGGGTCCTACACTGCAATATGGCGAACAGGGTTTTCTTCAATTTAACTATGCTTTGCAATTCTGGGGTCAAAGTCGCGGGTACACATCGGCGACAGACGATGGTGATACCAATGATTTCTTTCTACGGCGCAATCGTATAACGCTAATGGGTCAATATAATGATTATGTTGGTTATTATGCCCAGATAGAAGCGGGGAACGATAGCAAGGGTGGTAATGACGATCGTTCAACTTACTACCGGGATGCTTATCTGACGCTCGATTATTCGGATCCCCTTCGTTTTATTGCAGGCCGTTTCAAGAATACTTTCAGTCGTGAAAATCTGGAAGCCTGCCTTGAGCCGCTGACCTTGGATCGATCTGAATCACTCGCGTACACGCCTTATGGGGGTACACGTGATACAGGTGTTGCCATGTGGGGGAATATGGCGGATGGCATGTTTCAGTACCGGGTAATGGTTTCCGATGGTCGCGAAGGCGAAGAAACAGTCTCTGATAGCTTACGACTTACCGGGCGCGTTCATGTCAGTCTGCTGGATCCGGAATATGACTATGGTTACCGTGGCACCTACCTGGGTACCCAGGAAGTGCTGACTATTGGTGCAAGTTTCGATCAACAGTCGGACATTGCTTATGGCAGTTACTCAACCCGCGAGGACGCCAAAGACTACTCTGCTTCCACGTTCGATATTTTCTATGAACAGCCTTTCGAATTTGGCACGATAACGGCTTCCGCCGCGGTCTTCGACTACTCGGTTGACGGGTTTCCAACCGATCCGGATCCCGAGTTGAATGCCAATGTCGAGCGCGAAGGCTGGTATGCGAAGGCCGGTTACCTGTTGCCCGAGAAAGTTGGCATGGGCCGTCTGCAGCTCTTTGTCCGTGCGGAGGAAACCGAATACGGCGAGGAGCTCGGTCTTTCCGACAAAACCTGGAACAGTATCGGTGCCAATTACTATATCAATGGTCAGTCTCTCAAGGTGACATTTGAGCATGCTTCTATCGAGTTTGACGAGCAGGATGCAACCAACCCGTCACTTCAGGACTATGACCAGACGACCGTAGGTTTGCAAATGATGTTCTAATAATAGTAGATGTATACGATCTGACTGACGCCAGGCCGGGTCAGTCAGTGACTTGCAGAATGCGGCTTTTCCCGCATAAAATCAGATTGTTTGAATACGCTATCCGCCATGGTATACCATGGCGGATAGTATGCTTTGATGGGACGCGCGGCGATATCAACCGCTGCCGGTACTATTTATCTATAGTTGCGTTAATGACGCATGAGGGGGCAACAGGTAGAAAATGAGCGGGACTGTCGTCTTGGCTGTAATCCTCGCGGCGGTGCTTGCCGTTGTACTGGTGCTCTATGTTCGTGATCGGCTGATACTTGCCCGCTTGCACGAGAGCATCCTGGACGCCCAGGAAGGGACCCTCGAGCCGCTCAAGCTTGAACTCTCGCCGAATAATCAGCTCAATGCCCTGGTCAAGGACTTCAATGTAATGATGGGCGCGCTGCGCGCAATGTTCGATACCGTTGAAAAGTGCCAGATGCGGGTAATGAATGAGCGCAACAAGATGAATGCCCTGCTGCAGAGTCTTCCCGGCGCGCTGCTTTCGGTTGATGATAATTTGCGAGTAACCGCAATTAACAGCCAGACTGAAGACCTGTTCGGTTGTCGAACAAGTGAGCTGGAAAATCATAATCTGTTTGACTTACTGGTAGTCGATGAGCCTGACAGGGAAATTCTCCGTGATGCATTTCTGTACAAGCATCAATTACGTAATCATGTTTTACATACGCGACTTAACAATCGTGAACTCTGGCTGGCGTTGAACATGTCTTTTCTGACGGAAGAGGATGTGGGTATGGACGCCGTGCTCATCTTTCAGGATATAACCGACTATAAAAACCTTCAGGAATCCGTTTATTATCGTGAAAAACTGGTTGCAATGGGACAGTTGGCAGCCGGTATTGCCCATGAACTGAATACGCCCCTGGGCAATATTATTGGTTATTCCCAGATGTTGGCAGATAATGTAAATGACTCGGAAAAACAAGTGCATTACAGCGGGGTTGTTGTTGATGAGGCAAAAAGATGCTCGCGTATCGTCCAGGACCTTTTGAATTATGGGCGTAAGGACCAGTGTTATGGTGACGGGTGCAACGTTAACCAATTAATCCGTGAGTTACTCGATACATTCTCAAGCTGCCGGTTAAAGCGCCAACCGGTTGAGATCGAACTTGATCTGGACGAAAACGATCCTCTGGTTAATGGCGGCTGCGGCGAACTGGATATCGTCTTTACCAACCTGATAATTAACTCATTATCCGCATTGGAAGGCCGGGAAGATCCTTTAATACGGGTCCGCACCCAGATGGTTAATAATAAGGAGATTTTGGCGACGGTAGAGGATAATGGGCCGGGGGTTTCCCCCGAGATCCGCAGTAGAATCTTCGATCCTTTCTTCACGACAGGGGAAATGGGGAATGAAAGCGGTCTGGGACTTGCGATAAGTCAGGCAATGATTGGTCGCCGAGGGGGAAGCCTGCGGCTTGATTCCTCATATTCAAGTGGTGCGCGGTTTGTCATCCGGATGCATAGAGAAGCAAAATGAGCGAGGCATTGTCAGTGACGTTGGAAAGAGACGAGGCTGCGAAAGAGGCGCAGCCGGTAGTATTGATTGCCGAAGATGATGTAAATATGCGAGAGCTTATCGCGACAATGCTCGAGGATATGCCGATCACAGTTATTCAGGCAACCAGTTCTCAGCAGGCGCTGGATTATATTGAATCCGAGCGAATTGACGTGGTTGTTACCGATCTATGCATGCCAAAAGTTGATGGGTTAGAGGTCCTTCGATTCGCCCGCAAACACGACCATCTTACCCAGGTGATAATGATTACAGGTTATGGGACAGTTGAGTCGGCGGTTAATTCCCTGAAGGCCGGTGCTTTTGATTATATTAGCAAGCCGTTTGATAATACGGAATTACGCCACACAGTTGAAACAGCTGTCGAACATAATCGTCTGGCACGGGAAAACAAGAGCCTGAGGGAGAAGGGTGGAGTAAGCAATGATATAGATATTGTCGGTCGCTCGGCCTCCATGGATGAAATTGACAAGCTGATTCATGCAGCCGCTGCCTATGATTGCGGTGTGCTTATCAGTGGCGAAAGCGGCTGCGGAAAGGAAATGGTAGCTCGAAAAATCCATAACTTATCAGGGCGCTCGGAAGGGGATTTTGTTGCCTTGAACTGTGCGGCTGTTCCGGAAAGTATCATCGAGAGCGAGCTTTTCGGTTATATGCGTGGCGCGTTTACCGGTGCCGAGCGAAATAAGCAGGGGTTGCTGGAAAAAGCAAATGGTGGAACGTTGTTTCTTGATGAGATCAACAATGCCTCACTGGGCTTTCAGGCAAAACTTTTGCGGGTTCTTCAGGATGGGACATATTATCGCATCGGTGACACTGAATTACGGGAGATGGATGCACGAGTAATGGCTGCCAGCAATCGCAGCCTTCAGGAGCTTATCGACAACGAGGAGTTTCGTCAGGACCTGTATTATCGATTGAAAGTGATAGAAGTCGACATTCCGTCCTTACGCGAGCGCCGTTCGGATATACCGGTTCTGGCTCACTATTTTTTGCATAAGCATTCCAAACGTCTGAGTAAACCTGTAACGGGTATCAGCACCAAAGTTCTTGGGGCGTTTATGCGTCATGATTGGCCCGGTAACGTCCGTGAGCTGGAAAATGTGATTCAAAGAATGCTTATTCTAAGCACAGAAGAAAGTTTGAATGAAGATGTCTTGCCTCCCGAATTTCGTGAGGGTATGGAATCACCAACCCGTGCGCTGGACTGTATGCCGCCGCAGAGCTTGGAAGAGTTGGAGGCATTCTTTATTCAAAAAACTTTGCGTGAGCAAGATGGTGATCGCACTATGACAGCCGAAATATTACGTATAGACAAATCCACCTTATGGCGAAAAATGAAGCGTTATGGGATTACCGAAGCCTGAGTCGCTGAATAACTTTTCCTGAAAAGTGCGCAGTCAGGTAGGGTGTGTTCTACGCACCGCCCTGGATACCCGGATAACGGTCCGTAGGACGTACCCTGCCCTGACATAGCCTTCACCGGCGGCTTTCATCATACTACCCGCTTTGCGGGTAGTATTTGATTCGCTTCAAAAGCCTTCCTCGAAGTCATAACTGAGGCTGGTATCGGGTTCTTGCAGGAAGTGGCCCTGGAAGAAGTCGATACTGCATTGCCAGAGGACGGCCAGGCTGTTGGCGTCCTCCACGCAGGCGGCGATGGAGCGCATGCTGCGCTCGCCCGCCTCGCGGGTGATTTCCTTGACCTTATCCTGATGCTCGACATTCTGGGCCAGGTTCTGAATCAGGCTGGCGTGGATCTTGATGTAATCAACCGGCAGTTGCTTCATGGACTGGAAGGTATTCTGCTCGATGCCGAAATTCTCCAGTGCCGTGCGGCAATTGAGTTGTTTGAAGGCGTCGACGAAGGCATTTGCGGCATTGATATTGTTCAGTGCGGTGTCCTCGCTCAGCTCGAATACCAGCAGTGTGGTATCCAGACGCAATGACTTGATGCGCTCGGAAACCCAGGGAATGAATTCCGGATCGATGAGCGAGCCCTGGGATATTTTGATAAAAAAGCGGGTCTGCTTCTGTTGCTGGGTACGTTCAGTCAATACCTTAAAGGTATTGGCAATGACCCAGCGGTCGATATATTTCATCAGATCCGCCTGATTGGCGGCGGGAATGAATTCCGACGGCGGCAACTCCTCGCCTTGCTCGTCCAGCATGCGGACCAGGACTTCGTAGTGCTCGCCGGTTTCGCCATGCAGGCTGACTATCGGCTGATAGAGCAGTTTGAACTGGTTGTGTTTGAGTGCTTCCTTGATGCGGTGTGACCAGTGTGCGATCTGCTCCTGTTCTTCGAGATCTTCCACCGCCGGGTTATAGATATAGTACTGGTTGCCGCCGGCTTTTTCGGCGGCGTGGAAACCCTTGATAGCGCGGTTGATCGCTTCCTGGGTGTTTTTGACGGTCTCGTTGATATGCGCCAGACCAATGCTGGCCTTGGCGCTGACCAGTTTGCCATTGATATCCGAGGAGTGATCCTGGATCAGCTTGACCAGACCGCCGGCGATTTTTTCCGCCTGCTTGAGATCGCTGCCGATCAGCAAAAAAGTAAAATGGTGGCCTTCAAAACGGGCCAGGGTGCCCATGTTGCCTACTTTTTCCTTGAGCATGCCGGCCACGTCGGTCAGCAGCAGATCGGCACCCGAGATTCCGTGTTCTTCCTTGTGTTTTTCGAACTCGTCGACGACGATATACAGTAATGCTCCCTGAGCCTTGTCCTCGACGGTTTTGGCGATGACCTTGTCGACCTGCTCCAGAAAATAATTGCGATTATAAAGGCCGGTCAGCAGGTCCTGTTTGCTCAGGACATTGAGCTGTTTTTCCAGCTCTTTGGTGGTGGATTGATCGCGAATGATGATTTGCGAGCAGGCCTCGCCTTCCATACTCGCGGCGGAGAACTCCATAGTGATCTTGAACTTGTTACCGTCGAGTGTTTGACCATGCACTTCCAGGGTATCGTCGGTGCTCTGGCCTTTGGAATATTTACGCAAAAACTCCTTCATTTTGGCATGGTCTTCGCTGCTGACCATATCCAGAATGGGGACGCCCTCAATATCTTCCAGCGTGTCATAACCGAACATCTTGAGATAAGCGTTATTGGCATAGATATGCATGCCGTCATGAACGTAGGAGATGGCGTCCCGCGAGTTGTCGATCAGATCCCGGGCGCGCTTTTCTGACTCGTGCAGCATTTTTTCACTGCGTCGCAGGCCGCGCCGGTTTTTCAGGTCGGTGACTTCACGTTTGATGACCAGTTTGATCCGTTCGTTCTGCCCCAGTTCCAGGCTGTCCCGGGCGCCTGCTTGCATGGCTTCCAGCGCGCCGTCGATTTCGCCTGACGGGGTGACAACAATGACCGGAATATCCCGCCCGGATTTGATGATATATTCGACCGCCTGTTTCGCGGTGATCAACGGCGTGGCCTGTTTGGCCAGGATGATATCCACCGGGTTTTCCTCGAGGGCTTTTTCAAGATCCTCGTCGTCCTCGACGCGAATATCCCGAATGATGTGCCCGGCATTGCGCAGGGTATTGATCAGCCCTTCGGCTTCCTCGCTATTGTCGAAGATGGTCAGGAGTCTTAGAAGGTCCGCGTCACTCACCGTGAATCCCTTAGCTGTTTGATTTTTCTTGTATTAAACGGTTTTCCGTAGCGGCTATCATGTCACTGTTGTGGCGTGCGGGGCAAGCCGCTTGCCACCTGAATAAGCTATCGGCTGCGGTAATCAAACGCTTGAGATAAGGATCAGATGCTGGACCAGACCTGCGCGAGGGTGTCTTCTTCCGCTTTGCTGTTCTTCTGGCGATCCGATGACCGGGACTGGTGCTGGAACTGGAACTGGGCAAACAATCCGGTGTTTTGCAGGGCCTGAGTGAGCACCACCGGCATCTCCTTGCCCAGGATGTTCACCACGGCGTGTTGTCCGGGGCGCCAGGGGACCGGGCCGGTGATCAGTGTGGCGGGCTGATGCATGGCGCGAATCTCGGGCAACATCAGGGTGCGCTGGTAATTTTCCGGATTGTTGCTGGCGGCCGCGGGGCGTATGCCGACGGCGGCGGCCGCCGGATTTAGCATTTCGATGCCCATTTGCACGGTCTTGCCGGCCGAATCCTGCGGCTGTTCGGCGGCAAACTTCAGCCAGCGGATTACCCCGATGCCCCATTTGAGAGTCTTGCCGTTCTGGCCGCGGCGGATCCCCACCAGCTCGCCGACCTGGGCCTGGGTGGTATCGTGATTATGGTATTCCAGGCAATAGCCGCCGGCGCTTTCATTGAGTATCAGCCAGCTGCCGGCCTGATAGTGGTCGGCGGCCGGCTCCAGGCCCGACTCATCGGTCTCGGGTGGTGCCTCATGCCGGGCCAGTTCTTCGTTGACCAGGGGGAGGATACTGCTGGTATCGAAGCTGGAGGTGTCGGTCTGATAAATCATGTCCCAGACATCGTGCTGCGGCTCATTAAGGCTTTTGATTTCCTGGCTTTCATAATGAGCGCGGTGTTCAAACAGATCCCGCTTGCCGTGATGACGCCGCGCCAGGTGGTTGAGAAAACGGTGGGTGGCGCTCAGACCGATGGTAACCTCCACCGCCTCCTGTTTCGGACTGCGCGGGAAATTGCGTTTGGCTTCGGCTCCCCAGGCCACCAGCAGACGGCGCATCAGATCATGGGAGAGATCGGGGCGACCCAGGTCGACGCTGGTCAGGGTCGTGGAGACGACCTCTTCATTATTACGAATCTCATCGCGCAGCAGCTGTGTCAGCCGTTCGGTATCCAGGACCCGGTAGTGAGGCTGGCGTTCCTCGCGGATGACTGAATAGGCCGCGGGGCGGGGTGCGGCATCCTGATCGAGCCGGACCAGAAAACGGGTCCGGGTGTCGCCGCTGCTCGAAAGGTCCAGCGGGCGCAGCGCCAGCTGCCGGGTCCAGCGTTCCAGCGCGGTATAGATCTTGAGGATTTCACCCTGGCGCAGCTGGTAGGGCGAAGCCAGCGCCAGTAACAGCAGGCGCAGATATTCGCTCAGCGGGCTGGTTTTGTCGCCGTTCTGGTGTTGATAGTCGCTTACCATGGTCTTGTGCAGTTTGCGCGCCTCGGCGCAGGCATAGAGCTTGTGCAGCTCTTGCCAGGTACCGGGTCCGCACGGACTGTAAATCTGGTAGGCGGTCACCAGGTGGCGGCCGGTATAGAACAGCGCCCGCTGCAACAGGGTGGCCAGCAGCTTCTTGTCCTGGAACAGGGGGTGGGTGCGGCTCATTTCCTCGATGGCGATTTTGTAACCGGTGGCCATGGCCGCGTATATTTCCCGGGTGGCGGCGGCAATCTGGCGATTTTTGTCCGGCAGGGGAAAGGTCACCCCCAGAAAGTGTTTGCGCATGGAATCGGTCACATAATGGACCGGTTCGCGCATCTGCTCGAGGAAACGAAAGCGCTCCACAAACGGGTAACGTAACTCGTTGGTTTGGCTCAGCCGCTGATAGATCTGGCGGGCGGTTTCGCCCAGGTTGGCCTTGGGCAGGCTCTGCAGCCAGGCCTCGACCTTTTTGGGGCGCAGGCTGACATCGTGCCGGGTCGGTTTGCGCTGTTCGGGGATTTCCAGTCCGGGTGCTCGGCTCACGGGCCACTCCTCTGTTTTTTTCTTGCCCCTTCCTTTGGGCTTTCAATATCACATATTGTGAGCTATGTCACAGTTTGCAAGCATAATGGACGAATTGTGCACTTTCCCGGGGCGCGGCTGGCACAGGACATGACCGGCGGTGGGCAGTATCAGACCAGTGGTGTCTTGGCGGGGGCACCGGCCTGCTCGCGTACCAGGCGCGGGACCAGGTACCCCGGCAAGCGGTTGCGCAGCGCCGTCTCCAGCGCCCGCGCCCGGGGGGCGTCGACGGCAAAATGGGCCGCTCCCTGCACCGGATCCAGCTGATGCAGGTAATAGGGCAGCACGCCGGCGGCAAACAGCGCCTCGCTCAGGTCGACCAGGGCCGATTCGCTGTCATTGATCCCCTGCAACAGCACTGCCTGGTTCAACAGCGTGATCCCGGCCTGACGCCAGGGGCCGAGTGCCTGCTGAACGCTGGCGTCGATTTCATTGGCGTGATTGGCGTGTATGACCAGGATGACCTGTTGCGGCAGCACCCTCAGCAGGTTCAGCAGATCGTCGGTGAGGCGCTCGGGCAGAATCACGGGATAGCGGGTGTGCAGGCGCAGTCGCTTGAGATGCGGCACGTTTTGCACGGCCTCCAGCAGACCGGCGAGACGGTGGTCGGCCAGGCTCAGGGGATCTCCGCCGCTGAGAATCAGCTCTTCGATGCTGTCGTCCGCCAGCAGGTACTCGCGGACCTGTTGCCAGCGCTCGGGCATGGGGTTGGCCCGGGTATACGGAAAATGGCGCCGGAAGCAGTAGCGACAATGAATCCCGCAGGCGCCGGTGGCGACCACCAGGGCGCGGCCGTGGTACTTGTGCAGGACACCCGGGCGCGCCATGGCCGACAGATCGCCGACCGGATCGGCCACATAACCGGGCGCAGCGTGTCCTTCTTCCTCGAGCGGCAAGACCTGACGCAGCAGCGGATCCTGCGGATCGCCGACCCGCATGCGGGCCACGTAGCCGCGAGGTACGAGCAGGGGAAAGTCCTGCCCGGCCGCTTCGGCGCCCGCCAGCAGGCTGTCGGGCAGCTGCAGGATCGCCAGCAGTTCACGGGGCTCGCGGATGGCCCGGGCCAGGGATTTTTGCCAGTCGGCGCTATGCCACAGGGGGGGAGTTCGCGTTATCATAGGGAATTCGGATTTTAATGGCTGATGGCCGCCCCAGTGTACCGGATTCGCCGGTGAGCGGGTAAACGACCGAGATAACCGGTATAGCAGGAAACGAGGACCTCCATGGCAACCTACAGCACCAATGAATTTAAAAGCGGTCTCAAGATTATGCTCGACGGAGACCCCTGTACGATTATCGAAAACGAGTTCGTCAAACCCGGCAAGGGGCAGGCGTTTAACCGGGTCAAGATCCGCAACCTGCTGACCGGCCGGGTGCTGGAGAAAACCTTCAAATCGGGTGATTCGGTCGAAGCCGCCGATGTCATGGATACCGATATGCAGTATCTGTATAACGATGGCGAGGCCTGGCATTTCATGCACCCGGAAACCTTTGAACAGGTGGGCGCCGATGAAAAGGCGGTGGGCGAGGCGGCCAAGTGGCTCAAGGAGCAGGATGTCTGCACCGTGACCCTGTGGAACGGCAATCCCATCAGTGTCATGCCGCCCAACCACGTGATCCTGACCATCGTGCAGACCGATCCCGGCGTCAAGGGCGACACGGCCAGCGGTGGCGGCAAGCCGGCGACCACCGAGACCGGCGCGGTCGTGCGCGTGCCGCTGTTCGTCGAAGAAGGCGAACAGATCAAGGTGGATACCCGTACCGGCGAATACGTGGGTCGCGTCAAGGATTGAGCTTTAATTCATGAGCACGGACAGGGACTGGCGACCGGGTGCCGATGTCGCGGTCCTGCAACAACGGGCCCGCATGCTGCAACAGCTGCGGGCCTTTTTTGCGCAGCGCGAGGTGCTGGAAGTCGAGACCCCGATCCTGCAACGCCAGGCCGTCACCGATGTGCATATCGACAGTCTGCGCGTCCCGCTGGCGGGCCGCGACGGTTATCTGCACACCTCGCCCGAATATCCGATGAAACGGCTGCTGGCCGCCGACAGCGGGCCAATCTATCAGGTGTGCAAGGTATTTCGTGCCGGCGAGGCTGGACGACGGCATAATCCGGAGTTCACCCTGCTGGAGTGGTACCGGCCCGGTTTCGATCATCACGCGCTGATGCAGGAACTGGATGATCTCATACGGGAGTTGCTGGCCGGATCATTTCTCATGGACGAGACGCTCAAGCTCAGCTATCGCCAGCTGTTCCAACAAACCCTGCAACTCGATCCCTTTACCTGTTCAGTCGGGGATTTGCAGCAACAGGCCCGGCAACAGCATATTGATATCGTGAATTACCCGGACATGGATCGCGACAGCTGGCTGGATCTGTTACTCACCCATGCGATCGAACCGCAACTGCCCGCCAACCGGCCGGTCTTCATTTATGATTATCCCGCCAGCCAGGGCGCGCTGGCCCGCCTTCAGCAACAGAACGACATCACCGTCGCCAGCCGCTTCGAGCTCTATCTGGGCGGCCTGGAACTGGCCAATGGCTATCATGAATTACAGGATCCGATCGAACAACGTCAGCGCTTCGAGCGGGATCAACAGCAACGCCGGCAACAGGGACGTTTCGTGCCTGACCTCGATGAAAAATTTCTCGCTGCCCTCGAACACGGCCTGCCCGACTGCGCCGGCGTTGCCCTGGGGCTGGATAGATTGCTCATGCTCGCCAGTGGGAAAGACGACATCCGCGATGTGCTCAGCTTCAGCATCGAGCGGTTGTAGATGGGCATGTGGAAGAAACGCAAAGAACGCAAAGACGCAAAGTACGCAAAGGTTATTAATACTCTGTACTGGAACTGTTTTGCGATTCGTTGTTACTAGCAGATAACCTGTGTAACCCCTGAGAAATACTCGGCCTTACCTGTCCGGACAGAATCTCTGAATAACTCAGGACTCCCTTAACAATATTTTCTTTGCGATCTCTGCGTCTTTGTGTTCTTTGCGTTATTTTCAGTGATCTAGCTATTTGTATGTTTGCCGAGAAGCTGCCCCATCTGCACATGGCCCTCGGCGGCCAATTCGTCGCTGAAGGTTACCGCGTCCTTGCCGAACAGCAGGATGACCGTGGAGCCCATGTTGAAGCGGCCCATTTCCTCGCCCTGTTGCAGGTGCACGGGGTGCTGACGGTAATTCCAGTGCTGCACGGCTTTGCCGCGTGGCGGGGTGACGGTGCCATGCCAGACGGTATCGATGCTGGCGACGAAGATGGCGCCGACGAGGATCATGGCCATGGGGCCGGCGTCGGTGTCGAACAGGCAGATCACCCGTTCGTTGCGGGCAAACAGATCCGGGACCCGGCTGACCGTGGTCGGGTTGACGCTGAACAGCCGCCCGGGCACATAGATCATCTCGCGCAGGGTACCGGCCAGTGGCATGTGAATCCGGTGGTAATCCCGGGGTGACAAATAGAGGGTGGCAAAGTGACCATCCTGAAAGGCTTGCACGGCCTTGTGGTGATCCGCCAGCAGCTGGGACAGGGCATAGCGATGTCCCTTGGCCTGAAACAGGGTTTCGTATTCCAGCCGACCCAGCTGGCTGACCGTGCCATCGACCGGACAGATCACATTCCCGTCACCGACGGCCAGCGGCCGGGCGTCGGCGGCCAGGGCCCGGGTGAAAAAGTGATTGAAGTCGGGATAGGCTTTCGGGTCGGGCTGTTGTGCTTCGCGCATGTCGACCCGGAACAGGCGAATGAATCGCTGGATGAAAAAATTCTTCAACCAGCTGATACGGATCCGCGTCAGACGCCACATCAGATGTGAAAGCAGATGATGCGGCAATGCATACTGCAGCGCGACAAAGGCAGTCTGCCGGGTGCGGCGCAACAGGGTCAGGGGAAAAGCGGCCATCGTTTAATGGTGATGGTGTTGATGCTGGTCGTGCTGCTGATCCCGTGCTGACTGGGGTTTAACCTCGAAACTCACCGGAATAGCGTCGCCGCTGGCGGTTTCAAACGTCACTTCCAGGGTCTCCCCGCGTTTGATAGTACGTTGGGGTTTCATCAGCATCATATGCAGGCTGCCCGGTTTCAGCTCCACCTGCCCGCCAGCCGGGATGGTCAGGCTCTCCTGTTCGATCATGCGCATCATGCCGTCGCGCTCGACCATGTCATGAATTTCCACCCGGGCAAAGTCGGGGCAACGGGCGCCGGTCAGCGTGACATCCTCGCTGCCGCTGTTGCTGATGCGCACATAACCGGCCATCACCGGTGCGACCGGCGGCGCTTCGGGGGACCAGGCATTTTCAAAGGTGAGAGGTTGGGCGATGGCCTGGCCCGGGGCAAGGCAGGCGGCCAGCAAGCCGAACAGCAGAAACGGGCGAACTCGCAGCATGATGTTTAGTCTCCGTAATAGTCTGTAATGATCTGGTAGTTACGCGCCATGGTGGTGGAATCATGGGGCGGGGAAAGTACGGCCCGCAGGCGACCCTGCGGATCGATCAGCAGCACCTGGCCGCTGTGGTTCACGGTGTAATCGAGGGGATTGTCGTTCTTCTTCTCGTCATAGCCGTACAGGACACCCAGCTGACCGGTCAGATTGTCGATCTCGTCCAGTTTGCCGGTCACGCCGACGAACGAGGGGTCGAAATAGGTCACGTACTGTTTCAGGGTCTCCAGGCTGTCACGATCCGGGTCGACCGAGACAAAAAACAGTCGCGGATGGCCCGGTTCGCCCGGCTCGGTGGGCAGTTTCTGCCAGACGCTTTTCATGGTGTGCAGGGTCGCCGGGCAGATGTCGGGGCAATTGGTAAAGCCGAAAAACAGGAAGCTCCACTGGCCTTCCAGTTGTGCCAGCCCGAACGCTTGCCCGTGATGATCCCGCAGGGCAAACGGCTGCAGCTGGCGCGCCTCGGGCAGCACCGTTGCTTCCATATCATCAGGAATGCCGCCGCGCTGTTCCTGCAGGGAGAGCCAGACACCCAGCCAGACAGCGGCGATGGCCACCAGGGCGATGAGCGGATAACTGACGAACTTGGGAATACGGGTATCAGACATAACGCTATTATCTCACGAATCAGTGACCAACAGGCTCTGCATTAGGCTGTGGTGGGGGAAGAAGGTTCCGATGCCGGCTCGTCCTGTTTGAATTTTTTGTTTATCCGGGCTAAGGTTAGGAAAAATACCTAAGGAATTACCTCAATGTCAAATATTAACTATCTGATTCCAAAGGGGGAACGTCCGGTCTGGACCCCGGAGCTCGAAGCCCTGGATGTGTTCGCCGACGGGATGCTGAGTATTCCCCTGCTGGGCGAGGTGACTGCCGGGCTGCCGATGGATCTGTGCGAGCAGGATGAGCGTATCAGCGTGCCGGCCAACATGGTACGCCGCAATACCTATGCCCTGCGGGTACGTGGCCACTCGATGATCGACGACAACATCCAGGACGGCGATGTCATCGTGATCGAAAAGCGCGAGACCGCCGAAAACGGCCAGACCGTGGTGGCCATGATCAACGGCGAGAGCGTGACGTTGAAAAAATTCTACGTTGAGCACGACGGCATTCGCCTGCAACCGGCCAATCCCGAGATGGAGCCGATTTATCTCAAAAACCAGGATGTGCAGATTCTGGGAATTGTCTCGGGAGTCATCCGTTCGGCCGGCTGAGCCCCGCCTGTGAAGTTTCTCTGTGATGAAATGCTGCAACGGCTCGGCAGCTGGTTGCGGGCCGCCGGTTACGACACGTTGATTGAAAGCGATGGCCGCGATGACTATGCGCTGTTGCGCGAGGCCATCGCCGAACAGCGCCAGCTGCTCACCCGCGATCGCAAATTGCTCGAATACCGCCGCGCCCCCGGCCATGTCATCCTGCTGGAAGGCAACAATCTCGAAGAGTGTGCCGCCAGTCTCTCCCGCCAGCTGCCCATCGACTGGCTATCCCGCCCGTTCACCCGCTGCCTGATCTGCAATACCGAACTGCGCCCGGCGGACGAGGCCCGGCAGGCCGCCATGCCCGCGGATGTGCGCCGGCAGGATGGCACGCTATACTGTCCCACCTGTAACAAGGTGTACTGGGACGGCAGTCATGTGCGGCGCATGCGCCATCGCCTCAAACAGTGGCAACAAACCTTGGGGACGCCCGCCCGGACCGACGTAAAGTAGGGGCTTTTTCGTGCCCCGCCCTCAATCAGCCCGGGACAAGCCGTCGCAAACCTTTTATACTGGACGTTTTTACTCGGCTATTAACCTTCCGCGGAGCTTCCCGGAGCAAAAGAACAGGTGTTGTCTATGAAATCATTCATTCCTCCCCACCGGACCCTGATGGGGCCGGGTCCTTCCGATGTCAGTCCGCGGGTCCTGGAAGCCCTGGGGCGTCCGACCATCGGCCATCTCGATCCGGCCTTCATCGGCATGATGGAAGAGATGAAAGAACTGTTGCAGTACGCCTTTGCCACCAAGAATGAACTCACCTTCCCGGTCTCCGCCCCCGGTTCTGCCGGCATGGAGACCTGTTTCGTCAACCTGGTGGAGCCCGGTGACAAGGTGATCGTGTGTCAAAACGGCGTGTTCGGCGGGCGCATGAAAGAGAACGTCGAGCGTTGCGGTGCCACCGCCATCATGGTCGAGGACGAGTGGGGCACCGTGGTCGATCCGCAAAAAGTGGAGGCGGCCCTGAAGGCCAATCCCGATACCAAAATTGTCGCCTTCGTGCATGCTGAAACCTCCACCGGCGCCCAGTCCGATGCCAAAACCCTGGTCGAGCTGGCGCACAAGTATGATTGTCTGACCATCGTCGATGCGGTCACCTCGCTGGGCGGCTCGCCCCTGAAAGTAGACGAATGGGGGATCGATGCCATCTATTCCGGTACCCAGAAATGTCTCTCCGCGCCGCCAGGGCTCTCACCGGTCAGCTTCAGTGAACGCGCCGCCGAGGTCGTGAAAAATCGCAAGACCAAGGTCCAGAGCTGGTTCCTCGATCTGAGCCTGGTGATGGGCTACTGGGGCGGGGGTGGCAAACGTGCCTACCACCACACCGCGCCGATCAACAATCTTTACGGTCTGCATGAAGCGCTGTTGATCCTGCATGAAGAAGGGCTGGAAAACGCCTGGGCCCGGCATCAGCATCATCACCAGGCGCTCAAGGCCGGCCTGGAAGCGATGGGTATCACCTTCGTGGTCAAAGAAGGCGATCGCCTGCCGCAGCTCAACGCCGTGACCATTCCCGAAGGCGTGGACGATGCCGAAGTACGTTCCATTTTGCTGAATGATTACAACCTGGAAATCGGCGCCGGGCTCGGTAACCTGGCCGGCAAGGTCTGGCGTATCGGCCTGATGGGCCACGCCAGCAACCCGGCCAACATCGAGTACTGCCTCAAGTCACTGGATGAGGTGCTGAGCAAGATGAACGCGCCGATCAAAAGCGGTGTGGCCGTACCGGCCGCCAAGGCGGTACTGGAGGGCGCCGCGCAGGCCAGTTAAACGAGCCGTTTAACGACGTAGCAAAAGGGCGACTTCATGTCGCCCTTTTTTTGGTTCGTTGAAAACGTCTGCGCACTAAACAAGCTATGTAGGCCGCACAAAGCGCAGCGGTGTCCGGCAAATCCGGGATTGCCCGATACCGTTGCACTTTATCGGGCCTACCTCTGCTGTAGATGATCTTGTGGAAGTAACGCCAAGAACGCAAAGACGCAGAGATCGCAAAGAAAATATTCCAGGTTCCTGTTGAGAATGAATGAAGAATGTAACTAACCCCCTGTATGCACTCATAAGACTTTGCGCGCTTTGCGTCTCTGCGTTCTTGGCGTTATTTGCAGTGGCATATCTATTTCCCTCGGACCTGGAGGCGCTGTTCCATTCATATGTGGTTATTGATGTGAATACCTGCAGGTTACGTTGGTGGGAGTCGGCATGGCCGCAGCTATAACAATCCGAAAAAACCGCCTGCCGCGAGGATGGCCAGGAATCCGCCGATGGCAAAGGCGAGGTTGGAATAGAAGCGGTTATCCGCCCGCAGGGCAAACCCGGCCCAGATGGCGAATGCCGCAACGATGATCAGCAGAATAAACAGGCGGGCCATATCAGTGATTTTTCTCTTGTAACTGTTCGGCGAGATACAGCCAGGTGGGAATCACACTGTCGGGGTTGAGCGAGACGCTGTCGATGCCGTGTTCCATTAGCCAGAAGGCGAGATCAGGGTGATCCGACGGGCCCTGCCCGCAGATACCGACATATTTGTCCCGGGCCCGGCAGGCTTTGATCGCCATGGCCAGCAGCGCCTTGACCGCCTCGTTGCGTTCGTCGAAGGCATCGGCCACCAGCTCCGAGTCGCGATCCAGCCCCAGCGTCAACTGGGTCAGATCGTTGGAGCCGATGGAGTAACCATCAAAGTCCTCAAGAAACTGATCGGCGAGCAGGGCATTGGAGGGGATTTCGCACATCATGATCACCTTGAGATCATTTTCCCCCTGTTTGAGCCCGTTGTCTTTCAGCAGCTGGATCACTTGCTGGCCCTGTTCCACGGTGCGCACAAACGGGATCATGAGCTGCACATTGCTCAGTCCCATCTCGTTACGGACCTTTTTCATGGCCCGGCATTCCAGCTCGAAGCAATCCTGGAAGGTCTTGGCGATATACCGTCCGGCGCCTCGAAAACCGATCATCGGATTCTCTTCGTGGGGTTCATAGGCCTCGCCGCCGATCAGATTGCGGTATTCGTTGGACTTGAAGTCGGACAGGCGCACGATCACCGGCTTGGGCCAGAAAGCGGCGGCGATGGTACCGACCCCTTCGGCCAGCTTGTCGATGAAGAAACCGACCGGGTCGGGGAAGCCGGCAGTCTGATCGTCAATCTTTTGTTTGATCTCCTCCGGCTGTTTGGCGTAGTTCAGCAATGCCTTGGGATGCACGCCAATCATGCGATTGATAATAAACTCCAGCCGGGCCAGACCGACCCCGGCATTGGGCAGATAACTGAAATCAAAGGCACGATCCGGTGATCCTACGTTGAGCATGATCTTGAACGGCAGTTCGGGCATGCTTTCCAGGTTAACCCGATTGATCTCGAACGGCTGGATGCCGTCATAGATGTAACCGGTATCCCCCTCGGCACAGGAAACAGTCACTTCGTTACCGTCGGTGACGGCCTCGGTGGCATTCCCGCAACCGACCACGGCGGGTATGCCCAGTTCGCGGGCAATGATCGCGGCGTGGCAGGTGCGTCCGCCGCGATTGGTGACAATCGCCGAGGCGCGTTTCATCACCGGTTCCCAGTCGGGGTCGGTCATGTCGGTAATCAGGACATCGCCTTTTTGCAGACGATCCATTTCCTTGATGTTCATGATCGTGCGGGCCACACCGCTGCCGATGCGCTGGCCGATACTGCGCCCGGTGGACAGCACCTTGCCGTATTCCTGCATTTCGTAACGTTCCAGGACATTGCGATCACTGCGACTTTTGACTGTCTCCGGCCGCGCCTGGACGATATACAGTTTGCCGTCGAGGCCATCCCGGGCCCATTCGATATCCATATGGCGCCCGTAATGCTTTTCGATCGTCACGGCCTGACGGGCCAGTTCCATGGCTTCCTCGTCGTTGATACTGAACTGGCGTTGCAGATCCATGGGTACTTCCTCGGTCCGGGTCGAGCCGGCATGGGCAGTATCATCGCCGTAGACCATGCGAATCCCTTTTTGGCCGAGATTGCGCCGTATTACCGCCTGTTTGTTTTTTTCCAGCATCGGCTTGAAGACATAGAACTCATCCGGGTTAACCTGGCCCTGAACCACGGTCTCGCCAAGGCCGTAGGCGGCGGTGATGAACACCACGTCCTCGAAACCGGATTCGGTATCGATCGTGAATATGACCCCGCTGGCACCGATATCGCTGCGTATCATGCGCTGTACGCCGGCGGACAGTGCCACGTCGCGGTGGTCGAACTCGTTGTGGACCCGGTAGGCGATGGCCCGGTCATTGAAGAGCGAAGCGAAGACATGGTGGATGGCATCCAGCAGGTTGGCCTCGCCCTTGATATTCAGATAGGTTTCCTGCTGACCGGCAAACGAGGCTTCCGGCAGATCCTCGGCGGTGGCCGAAGAGCGCACTGCAAACGACACTTCGTCACCGTGCGCCTGCTGCAGTTTATTGATGGCCTCGTGCAGTTCTTCTTGCAGCGTCGGGGGGAAGGGGGTATCGATAATCCACTGACGGATGCGTTCGCCACTTTTGGCCAGCGCGACAACATCGTTAATGTCCAGATCGTCCAGCTCCGCATAGATGCGATCGGCCAGACCCTTGTGTTCCAGAAACTCACGAAAGGCATCGGCGGTGGTGGCAAATCCGCCCGGCACCCGCACTCCGGCGTTGCTCAGTTGATGAATCATCTCGCCCAGCGAGGCGTTCTTGCCACCGACCCGGGGAACATCATCAAGCCGCAGGTCATCGAACCAGATCAGGTGTTGAGTCACGTTGTTTCCCCTTGCTTGTCAGGATGATTCATAGCAGAGTGTAACTGTTTGTTGTGCAGGTTACAGGCAGCTTTACCTGCTTTTCAATATATCAGTCACGACAATGACGCGGGTGAATATTTTATGACCGGCAAACGCGCGGTGTTTTTTGTTTCCGACAGTACCGCGATCACCGCGGAGACCCTCGGTCACAGTCTGCTCTCCCAGTTCGCGGACCAGTCCTTCGATTGCGTCACCCTGCGCTATATCGACAGCGAGGAGAAGGCGCATGAGGTGCGGGACATGGTCAACAAGGCCCATCGCGAGCGGGGCAAGCGGCCGGTGGTGTTCAGCACCCTGGTGGTGCCCCATGTGCGCGAGCGGGTGGCCAGCAGCGAGGGGTTGTTTATCGATTTCATGGGATCGTTTCTGACGCCGCTGGAAGAGGAGCTGGGGACCCGTTCGGTGGCCACGGTAGGCCATACCCACGGTATGGTTACGCCGGAGCAATACAGTCACCGGATGGACGCAATCAACTTCGCCCTGCAGAACGATGATGGCGGCAGTATCCGCCAGTACGAGCGGGCGGATCTGATCCTGGTGGGGGTCTCGCGCAGCGGCAAGACCCCGTCCAGTGTCTTTCTGGCGATCCATTACGGCATTTTCGTCGCCAATTACCCGCTGGTGGAGGAGGAGCTGGAAAATAGCCAGTTGCCCGGCGATCTGCGAGCCTGGCGCGGCAAGCTGTTCGGCCTGACCATCCGCCCCGAACGCCTGCAACAGATCCGCCAGGAACGCAGTCCGAACAGCGGCTACGCCGCACTGCACCAGTGTCAGTACGAGGTGCGCCAGGTGGAGGCGCTGTTCCGGGCAAATCGCATCGAGTACCTGGATGTGACCAGCAAATCCATCGAAGAGATCGCCACCTACATTCTCAAGGCCACCAGCCTGGAGCCCCACCGGCTGTAGGCCCGCGCCCTTTGGGCCAGGGACGAGTTACGAGGGACGAGTGACGAGGAAAAGCTGCGGGTGCGCTGCGCGCACCTTCTTTTTTGCCTCGTCCCTCGTTACTCGGCCCTCGGCCCTTCTCCGGGGGACGCAGGCCTTGAAAAAATCCTGACTTGTCCCTATTAACCTTCAAAATTTGTGTCTTTGACATTCCGTGCATATATATAAGGTGAGAAGAAGATGACAGTCGACGCCCATAAAGAGACCCTCAGTTTCCAGACCGAGGTCAAGCAGCTGCTGCAGCTGATGATTCACTCGCTCTACTCCAACAAGGAAATTTTCCTGCGCGAGCTCATCTCCAACGGTTCCGACGCCTGTGACAAGCTGCGCTTCGAGGCCCTCTCCGATGACGCGCTGTACGAAGGTGATACCGACCTCAAGTTGCGTATCGATTACGACAAGGAGGCAGGGACCGTTACCATTTCGGATAACGGTATCGGTATGAATCGCCAGGAAGTGATGGACAACATCGGTACCATCGCCAGCTCCGGCACCCGCAAGTTTCTCGAGGCCCTCTCCGAGGACCAGTCCAAAACCGCCCAGCTGATCGGTCAGTTCGGGGTGGGCTTCTACTCCTCCTTCATCGTTGCCGACAAGGTCATCGTCGAGACCCGCCGCGCCGGCCTGGGGACCGAACATGGCGTGCGCTGGGAGTCCGCCGGTGAAGGGGAATACACCCTGGAGACCATCGATCGACCCGAACGGGGCACCAGTGTGACCTTGCATCTGCATGAGGACGCCAGCGAATTCCTGGACGATTTCCAGTTGCGCAGCATCATCAAGAAATACTCCGATCACATCTCCCTGCCGATCGAAATGGCCAAACGGGACGAGGAGGGCAAGCCCACGGACGAACTGGAGACGGTGAACAAGGCCTCGGCCCTGTGGACCCGCAGTCGTTCCGAAATCAGTGACGAGGAATACACCGAGTTTTACAAGCACGTGGCCCATGACTTCGAGGATCCCCTTACCTGGTTGCATAACAAAGTCGAGGGAACCCAGTCCTATACCACGCTGTTCTATATCCCGAAGCGCGCGCCGTTCGATCTCTATGATCGCGACAAGCGCTACGGTATCAAGCTGTACGTCAAGCGCGTGTTCATCATGGACGACGCCGAGCAGCTGATACCCAACTACCTGCGCTTCGTGCGTGGCGTGGTTGACTCGGACGATCTGCCGCTCAACGTCTCGCGTGAAATCCTGCAGAACAATCGACAGATCGATACCATTCGCAACGGCTCGGTGAAAAAGATCCTGGCCCATCTGGAAAAACTGGCCCAGGACGAGCCGGAGAAATACAGCGAGTTCTGGCAGGCCTTCGGCAACGTGCTCAAGGAAGGGCCAGCCGAGGATTTTGGCAACAAGGAGAAGATTGCCAAACTGTTCCGTTTCGCCTCCACGCATAACGACAGCGATGTGCAGAACGTCTCACTGGATGCGTACCTCGAACGCATGCAGGACAAGCAGGAGAAAATCTACTACATCACTGCCGAAAGCTATGCCGCGGCCAAAAACAGTCCCCATCTGGAACTGTTCCGCAAGAAGGGCATCGAAGTTCTGCTGATGTACGATCGCGTCGATGAGTGGATGATGTCTTTCATGGACGAATACAACGGCAAGCCGTTCGTCTCGGTCGCCAAGGGCGCGCTGGATCTCGGCGAACTGGAAGACCAGGAAGAAAAAGAGAAAGTCGAACAGGCCGAAAAGGATTACAAATCACTGCTCGAGCGCATGCAAAACGTGCTGGAAGGCAAGGTCAAGGAAGTCAAGATCTCACATCGCCTGACCGACTCGCCCTCCTGCCTGGTGGTCTCGGAAAACGACATGGCCATGAGCATGCAAAAACTGCTCAAGCAGGCCGGCCATAACGTGCCCAACATCGAGCCGTCACTGGAGATCAACCCCGAGCATGCCCTGGTTAAACGCCTGCAGAATGTGGACGACGACCAGCAGTTCAACGACTGGTCTCTGATTTTGTTCGAGCAGGCCATGCTCAGCGAAGGCGGCCAGCTGGAAGACCCGGTCGCCTACGTCAGCCGCGTCAACCGACTGCTGCAGGAACTCGGCAACTAAAACTGATCGATTACAACCAACCCCCACTTATCCCCTCCCCTGTAAGGGGAGGGTGATGGCCTGCCCCGCACTTGATGCGGGGGGGAGGGGTGATAAAAAACTGGCCATAGCAAACTCACTCGTCACTCGTACCTCGCCCCTAGTCCCTGCCCGAAGGGCGCAGAAGCCTTTCGGAGTATGAGAAATCCCCGTTAGGGTTTTAGCCTCCGGAAAACGAAATCCACCACCAACTATCGGTATGAGAATCTGATGCTAATTGGTACCTTGGCAACATTTGCCCTATGGGTGATGGGGAAAGTGATTGAGTTGAAGCAATGGCAATATCGTTATCAGGCAAATACGAAAAAAATCCGGAACATACTCTCCACCTTTTTTCTGGGCTGTCGGATTTTTCGTAAATACCGGGCTTATTTCACAAACAGGAATATCTCGAGGCCATGAGAGCCATACGACAACAGGTACAGGCGCTGAGTTATGCGTAATTTCGTGGGATCCCTCAGGGTCAGAGAATGATTGTTTCTAATATTAGAGAATTTTGTTCTTTGACTCTGATTTTACCATTTGACTGCATGGGCCATTGATTATTGTCAATGCGGGAGAATGCTCGGGTTTTATGCTATAGATCAGATTAACCTGTAATGCACAATATAGCGTTCTGTTCATGAAAGACAAGCTCAAAGACTATCGAAGCAAGCGCGATTTCAGCAAAACCCGCGAGCCCGCCGGCGGGGGGCACGGCAAGGGGCGGCGGCGTTTTGTAATCCACAAACACGATGCTTCCAGTCTGCATTACGATTTTCGTCTGGAGTTTCGTGGTGTGCTGGTGTCCTGGGCCGTACCCAAGGGGCTGTCCACCGATCCTGGCGACAAGCGCCTCGCCATCCAGACCGAGGACCATCCGCGAAGCTACATCGACTTTGAGGGCGTTATCCCGGAAGGTGAGTACGGTGCCGGCACAGTGCTGGTCTGGGACACAGGTACTTACCGCAATCTGCGCGCGCGCAAGGGCCAAAACAGTCAAAGCATGGAAAACTCGCTGGAGGAGGGGCTCATCGAAGTCTTTCTCGAAGGCAAGAAGCTGCGGGGTGGTTATGCGCTCAAACGCACCCAGGGTGGCAAGAAGCCGCGCTGGCTCATCATCAAGATGGCGGACGAGCATGCCGACGCCCGTCGCCATCCCACCAGCACACAGCCGTCTTCGGTGAAAACGGATCGCGATCTCGATGAGATTGCCGAACAGGAGGCCGGCAACAATGGGTGACTGGCGCGATGATCTGGATGAGGGGGAGCGCGCAGCACTCAAACGCAAGAGTATGCCGAAGTGGACCTCACCCATGTTGGCGACGCTTACCCGGGAACGCTTCTCCTCCCCGGAGTGGATCTTCGAACGCAAGCTTGATGGCGAGCGCTGCCTGGTGTTCCGACGCAAAAGTCGACTGCACATCCTGTCGCGTAATCAACAGGATCTCAACGCTACCTACCCCGAGCTGGCCGAAGCACTCGGCAAGCAGTCACCTGCACATTATATTGCCGACGGTGAAATCGTCGCCTTCGAGGGCAACCTCACCAGTTTCTCGCGATTGCAGGGCCGTATCGGTATCAAGCATCCTGATACGGCGCGCGCGAGCGGCATCAAGGTCTATCTTTATCTGTTCGATCTGCTCTACCTGGATGATTGCGATATCACCGGTCTGCCGCTGCGTACGCGAAAGAGATTACTGCGTGACCAGTTCGAGTTCGACAATCGCTTGCGCTTTACCGCTCACCGCAATGAAAAAGGCGAGACGCTCTATGAACAGGCCTGCAGCAAGGGCTGGGAAGGCCTCATTGCCAAACGCGCTGACAGCGCCTACGTTCACAGTCGCTCGCGCAACTGGCTCAAATTCAAGTGCGTGAACCAGCAGGAGCTGGTGATCGGCGGCTATACCGATCCCCGGGGTAGTCGCACGGGATTCGGCGCATTGCTGTTGGGTTACTATGAAAATGATGCGTTGTGCTATGCCGGCAAGGTCGGCACCGGCTTTGACGAGCCGGCCCTCAAAGAGCTGGGCGAGAAGCTTGATTCGATCACCCGGGACGAGTGTCCTTACGCGCAAATCCCCAATGAAGCCGACAGCAACGTGCACTGGGTCAAGCCCAGTCTGGTGGCGGAGATTGGCTTCACCGAATGGACCGATGACAAGCGTCTGCGACACCCGCGCTTCCTCGGCCTGCGCCGTGATAAGTCGGCACGCAAGGTTGTGCGCGAGGAGCCGTCATAACATGAGCGTCGAGCGCTTTGGCCAATACAGCGTGGAGCTGACGAACACCAGTAAAGTGCTGTTCCCCGACAGCGGCATCAGTAAAGGGGATCTCATCGCCTACTATCGGCAGGTGGCTGACGTCATGGTGCCGCATATGGCGAATCGACCACTTACGCTGCACCGCTTCCCCGATGGTATCGAAGAGGAAGGCTTCTATCAGCAGGCGCGCTCGGATTACTTTCCGGACTGGATCAGGACACGGAAGACACCGCGCGCCGACGATGAGGATGATAGCGAATCAGTCGAGCACGTGTTGTGCAATAATCAGGCGACATTGGTCTATCTTGCCAATCAGGCGGTGATCACGCCGCACGGCTGGTTATCCCGGAGCCCGCGTCTATCCAAACCCGATCGGCTTATCTTCGATCTGGATCCGGCCGACAAAGACTTTAGTCGCGTACGTCATGCCGCCCGCCAGGTCGTCGGATTGATGCAGAACCTGGGACTTGCGCCTTATGCTATGACCACGGGCTCACGCGGGCTGCATGTTGTCGCCCCGCTGCGCACCGATACCGGTTTCGACGCGGTACGCGAGCTCGCCCGGGATATGGCCGTGCTGCTGGCGCAACAGCATAGTGAGCAACTCACCGTCGAGCAGCGCAAGAACAAGCGCCGCGGGCGCATTTATCTCGATGTCATGCGCAATGCCTACGGTCAGACCAGCGTCATCCCCTACGCGGTTCGCGCAATACCCGGCGCGCCGGTTGCCACCCCGCTGGAACTGGCCGAGCTTGATGACAGCAAGCTCGATCCGCAACGCTGGCATCTCAAGAATATTCTGCGTCGTGTCGGACAGAAAGGCGAAGCCTGGGCAGATATTCAGCGCCACGCGGTGTCCGTGCAAAGTACCCGCAAAGCGCTGGAACAATTGAAGAGTGGCTGAGTAACCCGTACTGTTTGAAAAAACCGGATCAGAAAACAATTGTTTCTAATAGTTATTGAAAAATTGTGTTCTCTCATACTGGGTAAGAACTGTTTTTTTCGTGCATTTATGCCCGCATTAAGAGAATGGTTATACCTGCTTTTTTAGATTCGTTTGCGCTGAATTATTTCCTGGTATCGCTTTCGCCGGTCTTGCTCCCGGCATCCTGTGTTTCCTGTTCAATGCGCTGATAGATTTCCTCGCGATGAACCGAGATATCCCTTGGCGCATTGACGCCGATGCGCACCTGGTTACCTTTGACGCCCAGCACGGTGACGGTTACATCGTCGCCAATGACCAGGGTTTCACCCACACGGCGTGTTAGTATCAGCATCGGTTGCCTCCTTGTTTGCATAATCTGTTCCTTGTTTTTAAGGTGGAAGGAACAGGAAATCCTTTTAAACTATAATTTGCCAGTTTAATACTATTTCACGAAAATCATAGTCTGGCACCAATATTAGTAATTGCTAAATATTAATAAAATCAAATGATTACAATATGTGGTTGAACTGTGGCACTCTATTTTCACACGGACTCTTACCGATTTTATACCTGCTTCTGTCAGGCAAGATTCAAAAAATCGGATACATTTAAAGATAACTTCCCAAGGTTCGTTAAAGAAGACATAATTATTCCAATCTGTGAAATCCATCGCTGTTATGTCAGGTCCTCCTGATATTAGATGGCAACCGCTGTTACTCACGACTTGGTGGGGAGGTATAATAATGAAATTGTATAAATGGGCAGCCTCCGCCAACTGGCCGGATCCCGCGGATCCCACCATCCTCACCCGGGAGTGGGGCCAGGCGATTGTCCGTATTGCCATCAGCGTGATTTTTCTTGTTTATCTGGCGGGAATGGCCTATCCGATCAACCTGGAACAGGTAATACCGGTTTGGATTCCCTATCTGACAGGTTTTGTTGTATTTTCGCTGGTCGTCGCCTGGCAAATAAAGCGCTCGAACCACTCCCCGGGGACACGGCGACTCATCACCAACATCGCGGACATCGGTACAGTCAGCTTTTTGATGATCACCAATGGTGAGAGTGGTATTCCCCTTTTCGTTCTTTATTTGTGGATTACACTGGGCAACGGTTTTCGATTCGGTGTGCCGCCACTGATTGTCAGTACCGTGTTAAGTGTCATCGGTTTTAGTTTTGTTATTGCCCTGTCACCGACCTGGCAAGCACATCCTCCACTGATCGGTGGGGTGATGCTGGCAATTATTGTTTTGCCGCTTTATACCGGACATCTGATACGTCAGTTGAATGCCGCCCACGCCAAGGTCAAAGAGGCGAGTAATGCCAAGAGTGAATTCCTGGCCCGTATGAGCCATGAGCTTCGCACGCCACTCAACGGGATTCTGGGATCCTCCCAAATGTTGCGTGATAGCCCGCGATTATCACCGGAGGAACGTTCGTTACTGGATGTCATCGACGATTCGGTCAATGCTTCATTGCGCCAGATCAATAATGTGCTGGACTTCTCCAAACTTGAGTCCGGCAAGCTTGCATTGGAATATACCGAGTTGGATTTACATCAATTACTGAACACGACAACATCGATTATCCAGCCGGCCATTTCCAAGAAACGATTGCGGTTCCTGCTGCGCATCGCACCGGATGTTCCCTACCATCTGCGCGGTGATGGACATCATTTACGTCAGATCATTTTCAACCTGCTGGCGAATGCCGTACGTTTTACCGAAGAAGGATCCATACGCCTGGATGTCAGACTAAAGGAACAGCTCGGGGTGACGGCCCGGTTGCGATTTGAAGTGCAAGACACCGGCATCGGGATTGCTCCGGAGGCAATGGATAAAATTTTCGACAGTTTTGCACAGGAAGATACCAGCACCACGCGGCGATATGGCGGGACCGGTCTTGGAACCACCATCGCCAAGACTCTGGTGGAACACATGGGGGGTGAAATCGGTGCGACCAGCATTAAACATGAAGGTAGCACGTTCTGGTTTGAACTGCCTTTTACTGTCGTGTCGGATACTGAAGACGACAGTATTCTGTCAGATCAGGCAAAAGTATTGCTGGTTTCCAGAGATGCTCAACTCGTCAGTGCTTATCAGCAAATTCTCGGAGAGCGGGTGGTCCTTTCAGAATCCCTGATAGAGTCGACAGATTTTGTTACGCGGGCGCTTCGGATTGGTAATCCCTATCATGCGATTCTGGTCGATCAGGCCATTGTGAGGGAGCAGGAAGAAAAGGTGCTTTGCGAAGAACTTGTCAAGCAGTCTATTACCGGCAAGGCACTGATGGTTCTTGTCAGCGATCAGCCGCATGTGACGCCATCGCTTTCTGAATGGGACTACAATACCATGCTGCCACGTAATCCGACGGAGCAGCAAGTGCGTTCAGTTCTCCACGCCGCGCCACGCCGTTTCATAACAGAAGATGCGAATTCAAAATTAACAAACGTGCCCTCATGGCTGTGGGGGCAGCGCAACAATACGGGCAATCGTACGCGAATTCTGATCGCAGATGACAACCGCACCAACCTGATGATCACCCGCCGGATTCTCGATAAAGCCGGCTTCGACGTCGAGACGGTCGAAACCGGTGATGCCGCACTGGAAAAACTTCATGCCGGGGGTTACCGGCTGGCTGTCCTCGACATGCATATGCCCGGTCTGGATGGGACCGAAGTGTTGCAACAGTATCGAATGATGCGCCCCAAATCATCGCTGCCGGTAATTGTACTGACCGCTAATGCAAGTTTCAGCGCACAGCAGGCCTGTGCCGAAGTCAATGCAAATGCTTATCTTGCAAAACCGGTCACGGCACAACAACTGCTGGACGAGGTTCAACGTTTGCTGGAAGAAACCCAGGTGGAAATACTTCCCTGGTGCAAACCTCAAAGCGACGCTGCTGGAAATTCATCCGGATCGGAACAGGACGAGATACAGGCTGAAATCGATATCGCTGTTCTTGCCGAGCTCGATCGTCTTTGCAGTAGCCCCGGTGAGCTTGCTTTGATGGCTGAGGAATATGAACGGGAAGGCAGTGAAATCCTTCAACGGATTGCCAATGCCTGCCGTGCGCAAAATCATCCTGCATTTTGCGACGAAGTCCATGCATTGAAATCCAATGCAACCAACGTGGGTGCGCGTAATTTGATGCAGGCCTGCAGTGTTGCCGGTGCGGTTGATTTTGTTGAGTTCAAACGTAACCACACAAGACTTCTGGCGCAACTGCAGGATGCCTATATCACTTCACTTTCAGCACTGCGCCAAATTGCAGGGGGATCACCACAAAGGGATCAGGGTAAATCGGCCTGATCCCCCTGTGGTCAGCACAATTTCCAGCCGCTTGTGATCTCAGGCGCGTACCAGCTCCAGCACATTGGCCTGCTCAGATCGCTGTCTTGCAGCAGGTACAGCCTCGTTGACCTCGAGGCGATTCTGGGCAGCCACAATCCTGGACATCATGCGCAGGTCTCGCGATGTCAGGCGCAATGCGGCATCCACCCAGAACTCGACGATATCCATCAGCTCCTGATGGGTCACCGGTGCAATTCGCTGGCTTGCCTGCCGAATGGCCAGACGGCCGTTTGAGGCACGCTGGTGCTGGCGAATGAACTGGTTGACTGCCTGTGTTCCTTCGCCATCGGCAGCCAGCTCATCAATCACACCCATTTCACACAACGCCCGGGCACTGTGCATTTTACCATCCTGAACCAGGCGTTCGGCCTGTGACAGACCGATTTTACGCGAAAGCAAACTCAACGCTCCCATGCCCGGAAACAGATTGAATAAAATCTCCGGAAATCCCATCTGCGAATCCTCCTCGGCAATTACGTGATTACACGATATAGCACACTCAAACCCACCGCCCAGGGCCGAACCCTGTATCAGCGAAATGGTGGTGAGATCAGGGACGCCAAATCCGGTGGCATTTGCATAGACCTCATCAATGCACAGACGCGCATAGTCGTACAGTGCATCCCGGTCGCCTGTGTTTATCAGCTGAATAAACAGGTCGACATCGCCACCCAGGTTGAAAACACCGCGTGTCGCGGAGGCGAACACAAAATAATGGATTGGTTCGGTGATATTGCCTGAATTCATATAGCTGGCGACTCTATTTTGCAAATCGCCAATTTCGCTCAGAAGAGCCAGGTTGAATGATGGGCGGGGACTTGGATTCAGGTAACACCAGAGCGCGGTACGCTCGGCGTCATAACAGCTCAGGAGCTGCTGATAGTTTGGTGTTTCAAAAGGCAGTGAATTATTACGGTAAAAGGCAGTCATGACGCTCCTCCTTGCGGGATTGGATTGTGATTAGCCCGTCCCGAAACTCGATGAGTTATTCGGGTGCTAATGTGTTCAATCTAGCCGTCAGACTCTGTTAGAGCAAGCCGGGTATGACGGAGTATCGTCTCCAAAACC
The DNA here is from genome assembly GCA_964405505.1 of uncultured Thiohalophilus sp. Lineage (GTDB taxonomy): Bacteria > Pseudomonadota > Gammaproteobacteria > UBA6429 > Thiohalophilaceae > Thiohalophilus. The sequence goes on along the minus strand of CAYOOC010000004.1, from coordinate 26,472 downwards.
GCGGTCACAAAAAGCAGGGAAAGCACTTTGTTATTGCTGATATTTGAATAAAACACTGCGCTTTGATCCTGTGTGATTCTGGACAGGCGTACCCGGCCATTGAATCAGGATCAAAACCGCGTGAGGGTTTCGTTGGTGCTGGGAAGAGGGCTGAAGGGAGCGGCAACAGGTCATGATTTTGCCTGTTGACGTTCATAAAGTAAAAATATCAAAGCCGGGTCACAGAAAATTATTACTAATTTTAGAGGGAGCGGTTTTGTTACGTTGATTTTTCAACGATTCTTTCAACAAATGGCAAAGCTTGTTTGGTTTTATTCGCCGCGTATCAACAGTACCGGACTGGATGCGATGCGCATCACATTCTCGGCGATACTGCCCAGTAACAGGCGGCGAATACCGCGTCGTCCGTGGCTGCCGATCACAATAAGGTCGGCTCCCCGGTTTTCTGCTTCGGCCACGATCATATCGGCGGCATTTTGACCGAATTTATCGATCTCGAGCAGTTTTGTCTCGGCTGTCACGCCGGCCTCGCGGGCGTCCGACTCGGCCTGTCTCAGTATCTCGCGCCCGGACTCGCGGAATGCTTCTTGTACATCGGGGACATAGCCCCCATCGGGTAAGCTCATGCTGATTTCATTGATGACATGCACAATCAGCAATTCTGATTGTTGCACTTTGGCGAGCCGGATTGCGGCTTTGAGAGCATGTTGCGCTGTTTCGCTACCGTCGATGGCAACCAGGATGTGTTTGTACATGACGCGGTCTCCTGAATTAATAAGCCAAGCGTAGCAAACCGTCTGGAACTCAGGCAGAGCCGGCAAGGGTTCTCGTACCATCGCCACTGTATACCATGAGAAATAGTGTCACATTTTCCGAAAGATTATTGACCTTCGAAAAGAGGTGGAATACGCCGGGCTTTGCCTCCCCTTGAACAGATTTATTCAATAATCCAAAGCGCTTTTCTGCCCTAAAAATAACGCTGCCAGTCCCTGTGTTTGATTGAGGATCAGAGGTATTTGACACTGCTCCTTTTTTACTTTTCGCAAACTTTAGCAAAACGATATGTCTTTGCTTCGAGACCGGGTGGCTTGATTTTAAATTTATCTTTTTTTATCCCGGCAGACCAACTAGACTTTTAATGAAGCTATCAACATGGCAACGCGCCATGCAACAAAATGGCTGATATGAGACTGCCAATCGAAGAGCAGACAAGCCTGCAAGCCACACCCCCGGGCCTGTAGCCGGCTGCTGGATAAAAGGAGAGAAGATATGGAACACCGGCATGGTGAACGTGTTCGGGCCCTGGCTCTGGTTCGTGTTTGTCGAAGTGATCGTGCAGGCGAGTGTCGGGCCGGGCTGTTATATAATGTCAGCCAGGATGGCATTTTCGTGCTGAGTAATATGCGGCCGGCGATCAATACAAGCCTCGATGTGTACATTCAATCTGCTGATAAGCGTATCAATTTATGCCTGCCGGGCCAGGTCGTGCACGCCAATGGTCACGGGTTTGGTTTGATATTTCGCCGCTTAAACACGCAAAACCGGTGGCTGATAAGATTGTTTCACGAGAATTACCGCACAAAGGCGAAGCGGCAATTGATTGACGACCGTCAGGGAGCCTTGGGTATAAGCGAGGCTGGCGCATCGTTTTTTTGACAAGGGATGCTGTGCTTCGAGGTTTGGCCCAATAGCAGAAACGCTGACCCCGAACGCCCGCTATTCAGGACATATCCCTCGCCAGATCCGGTTCACCGAGTTGTTTGAGTATCCGGCTGCGCGCGGCATCGCGCAGACGCACTGCCGCAGCCCAGTCATTGCCATCCGGCGTGATGGCTTCGCCAATCAAGAGGCTCACCGCCCCACGGCGCGGGAACCAGGTGTCGCCGCGCAGGACCGAGCGGGTACCGCGCAGGGTAATCGGTAACACCGGGATGTCGGCTTCCGCTGCGGCAGCGAAGGCGCCCATGTGAAAGCTCATCAGCCCCGGCATACGTCGCAGCGTGCCCTCGGGAAAAAACAGCGGACTGCGTCCGCGCCGCGCCAGCTCGGTAATCCGCCGGGCGTCGCTGAGGCCTTTTTGCTTGTCAAAGCGTTCGACAAAGCGGGTACCAATGCGTTTGAGAAACAGGCCGGCCAGCCATTGCGACTGCAGTTCGCCTTTGGCAACGAAACTGAAGGGCCGATCCAGCGCTGCGACCAGCACCACCCCGTCCAGGTAACTCGCATGGTTGGCAACCATGACACAGGCACCGGCCTCTGGCAGGTGTTCGCTACCGCGTACCTGCAGCGGTACGCCGGCCAGGCGCAACAGCAGGCGCGCGCCGCGCCGCATTACAGCCCAGCGCCAGGACTCGCGTGGCAGCACTACCACCAGCGTCCAGACCGGGGGCGCCAGTCCCCAGAATAGCAGTTGCACATAGGCCGCGTAGGCGAGACTGCGCAGACCGCGCCAGATCCGGCGGGCTTCGGGCAGCAGGCTGGCGCTGATCAGGCGGGTGATCTGCCACCACACCGGGCGGGGCTTGTTACCGACCCGGCCCTGTTCGTACAGCTCGCGGGTGGCGGGGCGTCGGATTTTACCGCTGGAGGTTTTGAGAATGGTGCGCGGCGGTGCCAGCACCACTTTGTCCGGCGGCATGCCGAGCAGATCGTGACTGGTATGCCCAATCCGGGTTTGCAGGTCGGCGCGTGCGTCGGCATCGGTCAGCCGGGTTTCGGCCATCACCACCAGTCGTTCGGTGCCGGAATCCGGATCCGTGCTGCCGAAGATCGCCACGCAGCCTTTGCGTACGCCTTCGAGCTCGCCGATGGCGTGTTCCGCTTCGTAAGGATAAATATTACGCCCGCCACGGATGATGACGTCCTTGATGCGGCTGGTCAGGTACACATCGCCGTCGGCGATATAGGCCAGATCGCCGGTTTCCAGCCAGCCGTCATCGAACAGGGCGCGGGTAGCCTCGGGGTTACGGTAGTAACCACTGGTGGCGGACGGGCCGCGAAACTGCAGACGGCCCTGCTGTCGATCGGGCAGCTCGCGGCTGCTGTCGTCGACGATACGCAGTTCATAACCCGGCAGCGGCTGGCCACAGGCAACATATTCCAGGGCATCGGGGTCATCCTCGGCGGCGGGTTGCGCACGGTCTTCTTGCGTAAAAATGTCGCGCGTGATGCGATCGATCAGTGGACCGCGCCCCAGCGGCGGAAACGCCAGGCCCACTGCCGCCTCGGCCAGTCCGTAAACCGGCGCCAGGGCCGTCGGGTGTAAACCATATTGCCCAAAGTGCTGGTTAAAACGCCTTACGGTCCGGGGACTGACCGGTTCGGCACCGCTGAACAGCAGGCGCAGGGAACTGAGATCCAGACCGTCGAGGGCTTCATCGGGAATACGGGTCAGACACAGTTCGTAGGCGAAATTGGGCCCGGCGCTGAGTGTGCCGCGATGGTGGTGCACGGCCCACACCCAGCGTTGCGGGCGGTTCAGGAATGCCAGCGGCGACATCAGCACCAGGGTCATCGCATAGTAGAGACTGCCGAGCCAGGCGCCGATCAGGCCCATGTCGTGATAAAGCGGTAACCAGCTGACGAACACATCGGTGGAATCCACGCGCATGCTGCGCCCCATGGCGCGGATGTTGGCCAGCAGATCCGCGTGAGTGAGTACGACCCCTTTGGGCTGGCCGGTGCTGCCGGAGGTGTATTGTAAAAAGGCGATGTCCTGCGAGGTGACCGGCGGCAATACCTCGGTCGGGGCCTGGTGCAAATCGTCCGGGGTGGTGATCGTGTCCAGCGTCTGCACCTGGGACTTGAGCAGGCGCGCCAGCGGCCGGGCTTCAGCCACGGTGATCAGCAGCACCGCCGCGGCATTGGCCAGGATGCCGGCATGGCGTTGCAGATGGTCCTCCAGTTGGGAAGGCCGCGCCGGGGGATAGATGGGCACCGGAATCGCACCGGCATACAAAATGCCGAGAAAACTCCACAAATACTCCTGGCCGGTGGGCAGCATGATGGCCACGGTCTGTCCCGGTTTGACCTCGCGCGCCAGCAGCCCGGCGGCGATGGCCTGCGCGCCGTCGCGCAGGGCCCGGTAACTGATCGGTTGCGGTTCCTCCGCGTCATCATACAGATAAAGTTGCACCCGCTCGGGCTGATTCTGGGCATGCCAGTCGAGTACCTCGAGCAGGGTCGTGGCATCCTTGGGTGCGGCAGTGGCTTCTGTGGTGTTGGCAGGTGCCGTTGGCTGTGAGCGCTCGTGTTGTCGTTGCCGGGTTTGTTGCGGTGCGGCGCTGGCAATGGCGCGTAGCAGATCGCGCGGCGTTTCGGCCCGTGCCAGCTGTTGTTCAGACAGGCCGAGATGAAATTCGCGCTCCAGTCGGCTCAGCAGTTCCGCGCGTGACAGGCTGTCGAAGCCCAGCTCGCGTTCCAGTGCCGAGTCGAGCTGAACCTCGCTGTCATCGCGATCGGGGTGCAGCTCGTTGCTGAGCGCGCGCACGGTATCCAGCAGCCTGTGCCGGATGTCGACGTCCGTGTCCGGTTTGTTGTGGGGCGGGCTGGTCATCGTTTTATATAGAGTAAATTCTACTGGCAGTTTCGTACAGTATGTGCGCCAGGCGGTGTTACCCGTTAGCCGGCGTTCTTGCGGTTGATAGCAACACAGCACCCTGATGTTGAACGCGCAACAAACCCGGGAGTCTGAGCAGAGGTATCCGGCCTCACCTCCTGCTCTGATTATTGTAGGAGAACGCAGGAGAAGTGCACTAACAATCGACGTTATTCGCCTGGTTGATAAATCTATACTTTGATTCCGGGTTCGCGGCGAGGGATTCCATGATTTCAATCACAGGTCGGTCCCGATTAAAAGTGAAGTCCTGCGTCCTTTCGCTTTATGCGGGGCAGGATTACCTGTTTTATCCGATATGTTTGAAAAAACGCCCGCCATTGTCATTATGTGTTGTCTATGCTTATTTTGTGATGGTTAGTCATGGTTACCTGTTAATGACACCGGCGGAAATCGAAAGGTGTTTTCGCGTCATGTACTTTGAATCGGCTTGAGGCCGTACAGGATATGCGATGCGGGGCGGGCCTGGCATCAATGAAGAGAATGCTCTACCTTCAATGGGGTATGAAATAGATTGTCAGCCACTCTTTTGGCGCATTGAATTGAATCAGGGGGCCATACTGGTATGGTACAAAATATCTTTGTTCTCGGTGCGGACGATTTCAATTGCAAGTTACTTGACGAGATTCATGATGATCGCGGTTACGAATTTCATAGTCTGCTCACTTTTGATGAGGTCAAGGGGGTTGATAAGTATCCTTCTTTCGATGGGCTTATCGAGCAGGCCGAGTCGGTGCTTGGCCATTTTGAAGGTGCCATCGATGCCATAGTCGGCTACTGGGATTTTCCGGTCAACTCCATGGTGCCTGTTCTGTGTGAGAAACATAATCTGGTATCACCTTCGCTCGAGAGTGAACTCAAGTGCGATCACAAGTACTGGAGTCGTTGCGAGCAGAAAAAAGTTATCCCCGGGCACACGCCGGCTTTTGAGCCACTGGATCCTTTTGATGAAGAGGCAGCAGAAAAGATCCAGATGCCCTTTCCGTTCTGGATTAAGCCGGTGAAATCAACAGACTCATTTCTGGCATTCCGTGTTAATAATCGCCAGGATCTGGACGAGGCATTGGGTAATATCAGGGATAAGATCGACTATATTGGTGCCCCTTTCAATGAACTACTGGGCCATGCAGCCCTGCCTGACCATATCAGGGAAGTGGAAGGACATCATTGCATCATCGAGGAGATGATTTCCGGCCATCAATGTACCGTTGAAGGGCATGCCTACAAGGGCGAGATAATTTCCCACGGTATAATCGACTCGTTTAACTATCCGGGCAGCTCCTCTTTTTTTCGCTATGAATATCCCTCGCAACTTGCGCAGGATGTTAAAGATGCGATGGTCGAGACTTCCCGGACGATTATGTCGCATATCGGCTTTGACAACGGGGCCTTCAATATAGAATATTTTTACGATATGAATACTGATCATTATCGATTGCTTGAGATTAATCCCCGGATTTCCCAGTCTCACAGTGAAATGTTTCAGTTCGTCGACGGTACCTCAAATCATCAGATAATGGTGGATCTCGCCCTTGGAAATAAGCCGGATTTCAAGGCCCGGGCTGGCCGGTTTGCTTGTGCCGCCAAGTTATATCTGCGCCGCTTCGAGGACGGGAAGGTCAGTCGCGTTCCGGGCGCCGATGAACTCGATCGCCTGCGCGCCTCTATTCCCGGGGTTGATATTGACATCCATGTTGAAAAAGGTACGCAGCTGTCCGCCATGATTGAACAGGACAGCTACAGTTTTGATATGGCAAACATCTATATTGGTGCCGGCGATACGCGGGAGCTGCTGGAAAAGTTTCGCAGGGTGGTCGAGGCTCTCCCGATTGAGGTTGAGGGAGAAGAGAGTCGCGACTGGAAACAAGCCGCATTAAGAGCCAGCCACGAAATGGTTTTTCTCAATGATGTTTTCAAATAGCATCATCCACATGCGGGGGTGACAAACAATTCTCAGTAGCGTGGTGATCGCAGCAGTTCCTGCCTTTGGCCCTTCCATCTCCATAAAGTAAAAAAACGATAAAACACTTCGATCCCTTAATAATTATAATAGTGGTATGAAAAAGGGCGAGCTTTTCAATACCATCTCCCACCTCGTTGGCGCCACACTCGCGCTGGCGGGTGTGATCGTGCTGCTGGTTGTTGCGACAAACAGCGGTGATGGATTCAAGATCGTGTCATTCAGCGTGTATGGCGGTTCACTGTTCCTGCTTTATCTGATCTCGACGCTTTATCACGGTTTGCGTGGTCGGGCGAAGCGGGTGTTTCGTATTCTGGATCACCAGGCCATTTACCTGCTTATTGCCGGTACCTATACCCCGTTCACGCTGGTGACGCTGAAAGGCAGCGTGGGCTGGTGGCTGTTCGGGGCCATCTGGGCGTTGGCGGTGCTGGGTATTGTGATCGATGGTGTGTTTCGCCACGCTACGCGTATTGCCCCGTTTATTATCTATTTGCTGATGGGCTGGCTTATCCTGCTGGCGCTTGGGCCCTTGCTGGCCGGTTTGCCATTCAACGGCTTTGTCTGGTTGCTGGCCGGGGGGCTTTTCTATACGGGCGGGATTGTTTTTTTTGCCCTGGACCGCCGTTACCCGTGGATGCACGGCCTGTGGCATCTGTGTGTCCTGGCCGGCAGCATTAGCCATTACGTGGCCATACTGGTCTATGTTTGAGGTGTCGAACATTGTGGCGGGCAAATGGATCGGATGCGACCTGGTTCACGCGCTAATCGTATAAATGACAAGTTGTTCGTCCTCCCGGTTTGATGTGACCGGGAGGCGGTGCATGTTTATTCCTTCAGCTACGGACGCAGGTAGGGGAGGAGTGTGTCCAGCATGTCGCGATCTTCTACCTGGGTGTAATCTTTTTCGATGTGGTGACTCACCTTCTCGCTCGATTCGTCATCAAGGTGCTGATTGATAAGGCCGTGAAAGTGGGGAGAGGCGACAATGACCAGTTCGTTGAACTGATTCTCACTGCGCGCCTTGTTGAGGACGTTTGCCAGTTCCCGGGCGAAGCGGTCCTTTTCATACTCTTTGGGATTGGTCGGTTCCGCATAACTGCCATGCCCTTCACGGTTGACGTCGCTCTGGTAGGCGCCCGGACGATCGCTGGCCAGGTCTTCGCCCTTCATGCGGCTTTCGTCGTGTGTGAAGCTGTTCACCCGTTCGAGATCGGATTTGATCAGGTTGAAAAGGCGCGCTTCGCTGGCGTTGGCAACAAGCACCCAGGTATTATTCATGACATTGCCCCTAGTTGATGTATATGTAACGGCTGTTTCAAATCATAGCCGGTTCGATTGGCAAGGTGTACTGCCGAGGTTTGTGCCCTCGGTAGGTCCGGATTTCCCCGGGATTATTCATCAGTGTGCACTGCGTGCGGTTAATTGGCAAAATAAGGTCATGATAAATGACACTACGAATGATTCTCATATGCGGCCGCACCTTTTGACTGGCCAGGTCGAATGACGCTGACGGGATTGCTTGTCTTTCTCCCCATCGCCCTGCTGGCAGTATTGTGGTGGAAGGGGATGGGCAGCAAGGAGATCGCGCGTCGTGCCGGCGTTCGCGCCTGCCGCGAGGCCGGGGTCCAGTTTCTCGACGATAGCGTCGCGCTGCACAAACTGCGAGTGCGGCGCGGGCCGCGCGGTACCCTGGCGCTTTACCGGTTGTATGACTTCGAGTTCACCAGCAGTGGCGAACGTCGCCATAATGGTTACATTCACATGCTGGGACATTACGTGCAAAAGCTGGAGATGGACCCTTATCCGGAATAGAGATGAAGAATGAATGGCCTTAATGGTTGCGTTAATCTGCTGCGGAGGCCGCAATCCGCTAACCGCTCTATTTAACCCGCCCGGCTTTGGCGGGGTTAAAGATAAAGGGGTTCCTGAGAACCCTGATAAAGTATCGGGGATAAAGAATCAGGCACATTTGTCTATTTTTTAATCACCGGCTCGCTGTTCCGTCTGATGATGACCGATATCAGGCGAAGCGGGCGGCGCAGATTTGAGTCAACGCCCCCATGCCTCATTCCGGGCCCACGGTTCGTGGCAAGCATGTTCATGAACGGGCATAAGGCACCATCCGCGGGTGAAAAAAAGCCTTTTAACCGTGGTCAGGCGGGACAAACTGACGCTCGGGCCATGGTATGGATGTTGCGGTAATTTCTGTGAGATTGCACACCTGCTTCGGCAGGACAGGTGCAATTTAGAAAGAGTCTAAGCTTTGGTGCCTGTAATATTAACATATTAGCAGATACTAAAATATGGCGTCTCTCGCGCGTCGGTTAATCGCGCTCGAACTATCTGCTGAACTGGCGTCGGGAGCGACTCCGCGCTACAATTCCGGGCCTCATCCCATCGGGCTGAGTCTATTATCAACTTTCGGAATGATGGATAAAAAACGTTTATCGTGATTATCTGGTCGAACCGTAAGAGCAATGTTAACCTTGGCCCGTTATTGCGGGTGTAACGACGGTTACAAATCATAAACAATAAATAGAGGAAGTGTCTCATATGCTGACCACCAACCCCTTCTCTGAACTCACAGCATTGATATCTCCCGAGATCATGCAGGGTTACATCATTTTAATGATTATCCTGGTGGTACTGGGAACAGTGCTGGATATGATGCACAAGAAAAGTGCCCAGTACTTTTTCGAAAATTCGAAAAAGTCGCAGAAGGCTGCCAAACGAACAGTCGGTGGTGGTGAAAAAGCATCACTGCTGGTCAAGACCGTAGCCAGTGAAGTCATCACTTCTTCCGAGTTCTGCAATATCCGTCGCAGAATCTCTCACTTGCTGACCATGTACGGCTTCATTATCTTCGTCGTGACAACCGTGATGATGATTTTCGGAGCAGATACTTCATCCGGTACCGTACCGATGTTGTGGCACATCGGTGCCCTGATGCTTGTCGTCGGTGGTTACTGGTTCTGGTTCTTCATCCGCGTGGATGTTGCTGCAGAAGCTGTTAAATGGTATCAATTGCGTCAGGCCGATATCTTTATCGTTTCGCTGCTCACCATGGCGACATTTGGTCTGATCTGGTCCATCCTGCAGTCCAGTGGTGTTGCGGGCTGGGATATGCTGTTCTTTGTCCTGTTCATCGTCGCTACGACTGTTCTGTTCAGCACCGTGCTGTGGTCCAAGTTTGCCCACATGTTCTTCAAGCCTGCAGCGGCATTCCAGAAACGGATTATCAAAGCAGATGGTTCCAGAGAAAACCTGCCGGCTGACTATGACCTGTCGGATCCTGCAGTACAGGCGAAATTCCCGGATATTCCTGAATACATGGGCAAGAACCCTTCACACATGGGTCTTGGTATCAAGCGTGAAGCGCCGCGCCACTACTAATTCGATAGCAGGAGAATAAAAATGCCTACTTTTGTATATATGACGCGTTGTGATGGCTGTGGCCATTGCGTCGATATCTGTCCGTCAGACATCATGCACATCGACAAGGTAACTCGTCGTGCATATAACATTGAACCCAACATGTGCTGGGAGTGCTACTCCTGTGTAAAAGCCTGCCCGATGAATGCCATTGATGTGCGCGGTTACGCAGACTTTGCACCGCTGGGGCACTCGGTCCGTGTGAAACGTGACGAGGAAAAAGGTGTTATTGCCTGGCGCATCAAGTTCCGCAACGGCGAAAAAGACATGGAACTGCTTGCACCTATTACAACCAAGCCATGGGGTAAACACATTCCCAAGCTCGCTTCAGTGCAAGGTCCTACCAAGGAAATGCGTGACAGCCAGTTGCTGTTTAACGAACCGAAATATATTCGTCTTGATGACGGGGATATACACACCTTGAAATCAAACGGGTTAAAAATGAAAGCAGGGGTGTACTACTGATGGCTTACAAAACAATAATAGAAGACAATATCGATGTCCTGGTAGCAGGTGCGGGCCTCGGTGGCACCGGTGCTGCATTCGAAGCCAGATACTGGGGTCAGGACAAGAAGATTGTTATCGCCGAAAAGGCCAACATCGATCGTTCCGGTGCGGTTGCACAGGGTCTGTACGCCATTAACTGCTACATGGGTACGCGCTTCGGTGAAAATAACCCGGAAGATCACGTGCGTTACGCGCGTATCGACCTGATGGGCATGGTGCGTGAAGACCTGCTGTTTGATATGGCGCGCCATGTTGACTCGGCTGTACATCAGTTCGAGGAATGGGGGCTGCCGCTGATGCGCGATCCCAAGACCGGTGCCTATCAGCGTGAAGGTCGCTGGCAGATCATGATTCACGGTGAGTCCTACAAGCCGATTGTGGCCGAAGCTGCCAAGAAATCCGCGGATGAAGTCTTCAACCGTATCTGTGTCACTCACCTGCTGATGGACGAAGCCAAGGAAAACCGCGTTGCCGGTGCCGTCGGTTTTAACGTGCGTACCGGTAACTACCACGTATTCAAGTCCAAGACCGTTATTGTGGGTGCCGGTGGTGCTTCCAATATCTTCAAACCGCGGTCCGTGGGTGAAGGTGCGGGTCGTGTCTGGTATGCACCGTGGTCATCCGGTTCAGCCTATGGCTTGTTAATCGAAGCCGGCGCCAAGATGACCCAGATGGAAAACCGCATCGTACTGGCCCGTTTCAAGGACGGTTACGGTCCGGTTGGTGCTTACTTCCTGCATCTGAAGACCTATACCCAGAACTGCCTGGGCGAAGAGTATGAGTCCAAATGGTGGCCCGGTCTGCAGGAAATCGTCGGTAAAGAATACCTGGATCCCGAGGCATCTCACGTCACGCACCGTCCGATTCCGACCTGCCTGCGTAACCATGCCCTGATCTCCGAGGTGAATGCCGGTCGTGGTCCGATTCACATGGTCACCATGGAAGCTTTCCAGGATCCGCATCTCGAAGAGATCGGCTGGCATAACTTCCTGGGGATGACTGTTGGTCAGGCGGTATTGTGGGCAGCAACCGACGTGGATCCCAAGAACGAAAACCCCGAGCTGACTACCTCCGAGCCCTATGTTATGGGTTCACATGCGACCGGTTGCGGCGCATGGTGCTCCGGTCCCGAGGATATTTCTCCGGAAGAATACTTCTGGGGTTATAACCGCATGACCACCGTTGAAGGTCTGTTCGGTGCCGGTGACGCGGTAGGCGGTACGCCGCATGCCTTCTCCTCCGGTTCCTTTACCGAAGGTCGTCTGGCTGCCAAGGCCGCCTGCAAGTACATCGACGACGGCAAGGCCGAAGGTATCGTAGTCTCCGAGAAACAGATCAACGACCGCAAGACTCAGATCTTCAAGCCGATGGAGCACTACAAGGTTTACCGGAACGAGATCACTGCCGGTGATGTTAATCCCAACTACATCAATCCTCGCCAGGGTCTGGATCGTCTGCAGAAATTGATGGACGAGTACTGTGGTGGCGCCAGCGTCAACTACATGACCAACGAGAAGCTTCTGCATATTGGTCTGAAGAAACTGGCCATTCTGGAAGAGGATCTGGAGAAGGTTGCCGCAAAAGATTTTCATGAACTCTTGCGTGCATGGGAACTGAAACATCGTCATCGCGCTTCAGAATCTGTAATGCATCATACGCTGTTCCGCAGGGAAACACGTTGGCCCGGTTATTACTACCGTGGTGATGCATTGAAGCTGGATGATGAAAACTGGCATGTGCTGACCGTTTCTCGTCGTGATCCCAAAACAGGTGAATACATAATGGAGAAAGCTCCTTGCTATCACCTGGTAGACGAAAACGAATAAGATATGCTTTGAAGGCCGTAAAGCACCAGCAACTTCTTGTTTGTAAAGGGGTTGCTGGTGTTTCTTTTCCTGTTGGAAAAGTTTTAAGGCCCCTGTTTAGTTAACAGGAAAACTGATTATTGGTAGCAATAGAAGCGTGACTATGACAACTGAAGCATCAATCGAGACACAAAACCAGCAGAATATTATTAATATGCCCGATGAGGAGTTGCTGGCTATTGCACATCCCATGTGGGAAGACCTGATCAAATATTCCAATAAAGGCCAGTACGGTAAATTCATCAAAAAATTCTCTTACAATCTGCTGTTCGGCCTGAATGAAGTCGAAGTCGGCAAGCAGTTTGCCAAAAGTGAGCTGACGAGAAGTCTTTCCGACGATTATGATTTTCTCGGGACGATTCGCCGTGGCGAACATGTCACGATTCTCTACCGGGTTCGCAGCACCAAGAAAGAAGGTGAGTGGCTGGGACGCATGGTACTGGGTTATGAAGATGGTGAAGTCAGAATCTTTGGTGCCTCCATATTCTGAGTTCTGTTCACCTGACCTGTTTTTTAAAACCTTAATCAATACAGATTTAAAGCTTGTAATATGAATCAACAACTCGAAGATGCTATCGCTGACAATAAGTACGTCGAACTCATGTACAAGGTCATCGATAAAAAGTCAGGATCTGTGCTGACCGAGGTCGAGTACCCCCTTGGTTATGTTCACGGGGTAAGTGAAGTCCTGGCACCTGCCGTTACCGCCGAGCTGGAAGGTAAGCTCGCGGGTGATGTGATCGAGGTGCCGATAGACTGTAACGAGTTGTATGGTCCCAGAGACGAATCTCTGGTCATTGTCGAGCCCATCGAAAATGTGCCTGAGGAATATCGCGAAGTCGGCACATCCATCCTGATGGAAAATGAGAGGGGGCAGACCAAGACGTTTCTGGTCACAAGAGTGGATAAAAAGACCGTCACTATCGATGGCAACAACCCGCTGTGTGGCAGGGAAGTCATTTTCAAACTGGAAATCAAGGAAGTTCGTGATGCCAGCGAAGAAGAAATCGAGTTCGGTGGCAAGGTCGACGACGTTCCGGACGTTGAAGGGACTACCAAGGTTCCTGTGCAATAACCGGGTGCCAGGCGAACGGGAGCAGAAGTTTGTCGTCTGAAGCAAAAGCAGAACAAAAAAGAGACCCCAATAATCCGTGCCTGTTTTGTACAGATCCACGCGGGGTATCACTGGAAAATGAACTGGCTTACAGTGCTCGTGACACCTACGCGGTGAGCCCGGGGCATACCCTGGTGATTCCGCGTCGCCATGTTGCCAGCTTTTTTGACCTGACGCCCGAAGAGATCAGTGCCTGCATGGCGTTGATAACCGAGGAGCGCAGGTTGCTGGACGAGGAGTTCAACCCTGACGGCTACAACATCGGCGTTAATATCGGACCGGCTGCCGGACAGAGTATCTTCCATGTCCATATTCATGTCATACCCCGCTACAAGGGCGATGTTGAAAATCCCCAGGGCGGCGTGCGGCATGTGATTCCCAAAAAGGGACATTACACGCGCTAGAGAGTATGATTTACGTCAGTTAAGTGGGAGGGGCTGACATCCCTGTTTTAATTCCTCCCGTTTCAACCATTGAGGAGTGATGATTATGAGTGATGCACCAAAAACCCGGCCCAAGGTTCCCGATGGCAAGTCACGTTTTCTGACAACCCGTCAAATGCAGGCCAATGAAAAGGGTTACGTAGGTTATGACACTATCTGGGAATCTTTCCAGAAAGAAGTGCCCTACACCACCCCCAAGAAGCCCTGAGGCGATCAGCCGCGTGACCCTCAACGGTCGCGCGGCTTCTCCTTCAATAAAAACTGCTGTTTGACCCCAACATTCCTGGCGGTATAACAGTTCGTATCGCGAATTCTTCGTATTTTTCCAGCTGATGGCAGTGCATGCGGTCAGTGATCCCCTCCAATACGGTTTATGGCATGCCTCCATGGCGCGCAGCCATCCTGTCTGCGAAAAAACTGGCCATGGCGCGCCCGCTGGTGGCACAGTTTGTGGTGTCGACAGTTGATTATTCGTGTTTCGAAACATGATCCGCCTGTACTCCAAAAAACTGCTATTGCCCTTTGTCGGGGTGATCCAGGTTGCCGAACTGGGCTGGGGGCGAGCCCTGAGCCTGGACGGAAAGAACTGGGCATTGCGCTACGCGCAGAACGACAACGCGCAGGTGCGAAATGGGCCATTCCGGGACGATCCGCGCGTGAATTTTTCCATGGTCGTGACCATCGACGGGGACCGGCCGCAGACACGCGCCGTCCACCCCTCGCTGGAGCCTGAACGGGTCCGTGCCGATAGCCAGCGGCTTTTCGAGGCGATTTGCGATGCCCGGGTCCCCTTTGCGGCGGCGGACCGTTACGAGTACTGGCTGCTGGACGGCCGTGACGAAAGCCCCCTCGCGCTGCTGCATTCCTGCGTCGATGAAGCTGAGATGCAACTTCCGGTTCCGCCCCCGCAGTGGCTCGCCATGCCTGCGGCGGAATTGGCTGTGACGGATCCGTCCCCCCCGGTGCAGGCGACCTACCTGCCGCCTGTCAACTATCGCCTGCAGCAACAGATCGAGGAGCGGGCCGGCAACAGACCGCGGGCGGTCTGGTTTAAACGCCCGGCGGCAATGGACGAGTTCCCGCCCTGTCTGATCCGGGACGAGTGGGCGGATCCGGAATCCCAGCGATTGTGTGATGTCTATCTGCAACGGCTTGCCCCACGCTTGCTGATGATGGGCGGGCTGCCCCGTGCGGTGCGACGGCGCCTGGAGCAGGCCGCGTGTGCACATGTTTTCGAGGTGGAAAGGTTCTATCCTCTTTATCCCGAAGTGGTCGACGAGAGCCTGCTGAATACCGCCCGCGTCGAGGCCCGATTGCGCCGTGCCAATGAAGTGTAATCCGGCGTCTGTCCATTATAGAATCGGATGACGATTTACCGGACGCGAGTCCGACCAGCTATTGTCAAAGGTGACCCATGATCGCAGTGATATTTGAAGTGATTCCCACTGCCGAGGACAAACAGGAGTACCTGTCCATCGCGGCACAGCTGCGGGAACATTTAAAAGAGGTACCCGGTTTTATCTCTATCGAACGGTTCCAGAGTCTGAACGATGAGAGCAAGATACTCTCGCTTTCCTTCTGGGAAGACGAGGCAGCAATCGCCCGCTGGCGAAACCTGGAGCAGCACCGCGCCGCGCAGGCAAAAGGGCGGGAGACGTTGTTCGAGAGTTACCGGATTCGTGTCGGTCATATCGTTCGCGATTATTCGCTGGATGCTCGCGAGCAGGCTCCCGAAGACTTAAAAGTGATTTAACCCGGGCGCATTGCCCGCTATGTCCCATGGTAAGCTTGCTAATCACAATATTTAAATGCAGGTGACCTGATAGAGCTGATTTCGAACTGGTGGGAGGAGTTACAGTTCTGGCTGCTGGACTTCAACCAGTCCGGTATCTGGTGGCAGCTGGTGGTTATTGCGCTTTCGCTCGCTCTGGCCTGGACAATGGCACGTGGTATTCGCCGCCATCTGGATGCCAGTCAGGGCGTGGAGCTGGTCGGTTTCAGAAAGTTCACTCTGCGCAACATTGAGCGGATTGTCTATCCACTGGCGGCGCTGCTGCTCATCATCCTCGCCCGCAGTGTGTTCCGTTTTCTGGAGCAGCCTATCCAGCTGTTGGCACTGGCCAGTCTTTTATTGCTGTCGCTGGCCGGGATTCGTTTGCTGGTATATATGCTTCGCAAGGGGTTTGCGCCGACGCCAATGCTCAAGGCAAGGGAGAATATCCTTGCCACGACGATTTGGCTCATCGTGGCGCTGTACCTGATTGGTATCCTGCCTTTTGTGTTGCAGACCCTCGACAGCTTTGCCTTTACCCTGGCCGGAAACCGGATATCCGCGCTGTCGGTGATTAACTTCCTGCTGCTGGCGGGCCTGTTAGTTACCCTGGCGGTCTGGGGTTCGGCGATTATTGAGCGGCGCATGCAGCGGGCCACCTATCTGGCCTCCGGGCTGCAGGTGGCGCTGGGTAAAATCGTCAAGGTGGTTCTGATCGCCCTGGCGGTATTGATCGCCCTGGATGCGGTAGGGCTTGATCTGACGGCACTGACCGTGTTCGGTGGTGCGCTCGGTGTGGGCCTTGGCTTTGGTCTGCAACGCATTGCAGCAACTTCATCAGCGGGTTTTTGCTGTTGTTCGATCGCTCTATCAAGCCGGGGGATGTGATCAGCATGGGTAACAAGTTCGGCTGGGTCCACGAGCTGCATACCCGTTATATCGTGGTGCGGGATCGTGATGGGGTGGATACGTTGATACCCAACGAGAACCTGATCACCTCGGAGGTGATCAACTGAAGTTACGAGGACCGCAATGTGCGGGTCAAGCTTCCGGTGCAGGTTAGCTACGGCGATGATCCGGAACTGGCCATGCACTGATGGTGGAACTGGCCAAACAGCATCCGCGCGTGCTGCAGGATCCCGAACCGGTCGGGCGCTTGCTGAAGTTCGGTGACAACGGTATCGGTCTCGAGTTGCGTATCTGGATTAACGATCCGGAGCAAGGGGTTAACAGCATTCGCTCGGAACTGAACCTGGGAATCTGGCGGTCCTTCAAGGAACGCAATATCGCCATTCCGTTCCCGCAGCGGGATGTGTATATCAAATCAACTCCCGAGCCTGGAAGCTAAACTGCCACAGGGGTATCCACAACGTGCAAAAACTTTTGTGTTTCTCGTAGAGGCGCAGAGATCGCAAAGTGAAACAAGGTTCTTCATGCTTGCACTGATTTTCATCCCGTTTTGGATTTCCTTGGTAAGCTCTTTGGCTTTGCGAGAGTTTACTTTTGTTTGAACCAGGTTGTGTATTTTGGCAACTCACAACCACTGCTTGATCTTGAACAGAATCAACAGCATCAGTGCCAGTGCCCCCATCCCGCCGAGAGCGAAAAAATAGGCGTAATTCAGCTTGAGTTCGGGCATGTTCTCGAAGTTCATACCAAAGATCCCGGCCAGGAAGGTGAGCGGCAAAAAGATTGCCGAGATCACTGTCAGCACACGCACGATCTCGTTGGTGCGATGGGAGACAGCGGAAAAGTGTAACTGTACCAGGGTTTCAGCTTCGTTTTTCTGGTCCTGAGTGAACCTGATGACGCGCTGGATATGTTCGACAAGATCATTGAACCGGACCGTGAGATGATCATCGAATTCGGTATCAGTGTCCTCACGCCAGGCCCGCAGGGCACTGAGTTGTTCGTCACACAGACGTTCCAGTTTTCGCAGGTCACTCGTGTATTCCATTACCGCCATCCAATCGCTGAAGTCGCGACGCGGATCGAGCAGATCCCGCCGCCATTCATCGTAACGATCGAGCAGGGGTTCGCGCAGGGCCAGGTAACGGTCGACCATGTAAGTCATCAGCTGGTGCATCAGTCCGGCCGGCCGGCGCGGAATACGCACGGTTTTGTCCAGCAGGCGCGGTTTGACGAGGGAGACCGAAACGCTGTCGGCAGGGCGGATGGTCAACAACAGGTGGTCGAGTACAAAGAACACCGCCGGGCGGGTCTGAAAATCACTGGTCTGATCCGCCGGAGAGAGGCCGCGAAAGATCAGCATCTCGTAATCCCGGGTGCCGTCGTAAAAGGAAGCGTGTTCCAGGTTCTGGCTGTCGCGCAGATGCCGCTCGTGGAGGCTCACACCGCTCAGATGCTGGACCTGTTGCGGCCAGTCGCTATCCTCTCCGCGAATAATATCCAGCCAGAGAAAGCCGGTTTCCGGCAATGACTCCGGTAAATGCTCCAGCTGCCTGATCTGCTGGTGATCGATGACCAGAATATCCATGGCTTGTGTCCTGTGATGGGCTATTTGTCAGGCTACTGCATCGGTCGTGGCGGAGACAAATTCAATTTACCAGGCTGGCCCGGTAATTGCATTTAAGGTCGCATGATGCGTGTTTTCTCCATGATTTTAGTGGCTTTCGGGTTGCTGGCGGCCTCCTCGAGCTGGGCGGGCCTGCGGATCTATTCGACCCCACTGGCCGAAGCAGACTGGCAGATGCAAGGGACGGCATTGATTTGCCGCCTGACGCACGAAATTGCCGGTTACGGCGTCGCCGAATTTCGCCAGCAAAGCGATGGCCAGCTGGTGTTCCGGGTACGGGTCGAGCAACCCGCCACGGCTACCGCCGGCGAGGCACGCCTGTTGTCCCTGCCGGCCAGCTGGCAGCACTATGATGCGGGCCGGGATCTGGGTGACCTGCCGGTGGTGCCGGGCAAGATACCCTTTTATCTTGGCGAGTCGGGTGCGCACCGGGTAATGGCGGAACTGGAAGCAGGATTGTTTCCGACGCTTATCTACCAGGACTGGGTTGAACCGCAGGATGTTGTCCGGGTCCGGCTTTCCCCGCTGGGTTTTGCGACGGTCGTGGGCGAATTTCGCGCCTGCGTCGAAGGGTTGCTGCCGTACACCTTTGAGGATGTGCGCCAGACGGTTTTGCTCTACCAGAGTAATCAGACGAGTTTGTCGCGGACTCAGCGCAATCAGCTCGACCGGCTGGTTCGCTATCTGCGTCAGGATCGAGAGGTCGAGCGGGTGCGCATCGAAGGCTATACCGACAGCCTGGGGCTGTCACGGGTGAACCGGGTGGTGGCCAATCAGCGGGTCGATGCGGTGCGGGCCTATCTGGTGGAGCAGGGGGTGGCTGCCAAATTGATTACGACCCGGGCCTACGAGGAGACCGAGGCGAAGTTCGATAACCGGACCGAGGCAGGCCGGCGCAAGAATCGGCGGGTGGAGATTCTTCTCAGTCGCTGATACTCAGCGTCGAGGGACGTCTCCACGCGCTACGGCAGGCGCAGCCTGCAGCGTTTTGCCGGTGTCAGCGCCAGGGGCGGCTGCAGCATTGGCCTCGCTGTAGATGGCGGTCACTGAAAACAGAACCAGAATGATCAGAGTCAGTCGTCCCATACTTGTCCCTGTAGTTGCTTATTATCTAATACCCTTTTATAGCATGATTTTTCGTACGGGCTAAAGGGGAAAACGCCGGTTTGTGACGGATCCCGCGATTTAGAGGCCATTTCGCCGCTGTTCAGGCTCAAATAACACTCTGACGCGCTTTTGCCGGGGCCGGGCAGGCGCCGGCACGGCGGAGCCCGTCGGCTTGCTACCACGTTTTTTCTTGTCGTTTCCGGTATAATGCGCGGCGTTTTACCGAATCTGGCGTAATTTTCCTCGCGACGGAGCCGAATTTCATGAGCGATATCAAGAAGGTAGTGCTGGCCTATTCCGGTGGCCTGGATACATCCATTATTCTCAAGTGGCTGGAGCAGACCTACGGCTGCGAGGTGGTGACGTTTACCGCCGATATCGGCCAGGGTGAGGAGGTGGAGCCGGCCCGGGCCAAGGCCGAGGCCATGGGGGTCAGGGAAATCTATATCGAGGATCTGCGCGAGGAATACGCCCGCGATTACGTCTTCCCCATGTTCCGCGCCAATACCGTCTACGAGGGCGAGTACCTGCTGGGGACCTCCATCGCCCGGCCGTTGATCGCCAAACGGCTGGTGGAGATTGCCAACGAGACCGGTGCCGATGCCATCTCCCACGGCGCCACCGGCAAGGGTAACGACCAGGTCCGCTTCGAGCTGGGGGCCTATGCGCTCAAGCCGGATGTGACGGTGATCGCGCCCTGGCGCGAGTGGGATCTCAACTCCCGCGAGAAGCTGATGGCCTATGCCGAGCAGCATGATATTCCGGTGGATTTCAAAAAGTCGGGCAAGAAATCCCCCTATTCGATGGACGCCAATCTGCTGCATATTTCCTACGAGGGCGGGATTCTCGAGGATCCGTGGGCCGAGCCGGAAGAGGACATGTGGCGCTGGAGTGTCGCCCCCGAGGCGGCGCCGGACAAGCCCACCGAGCTGACATTGCGCTATGAGCAGGGGGATATCGTGGCCATCGATGGCAAGGCCATGAGCCCGGCCCAGGTGATGAGCACGCTCAACGAGGTGGCCGGCGCCAATGGCATCGGCCGCGACGATCTGGTCGAGAACCGCTATGTGGGCATGAAATCCCGCGGCTGCTACGAGACTCCCGCTGGCACGGTGATGCTCAAGGCCCATCGTGCCATCGAGTCGTTGACCCTGGATCGGGAAGTGGCCCATCTCAAGGACGAGCTGATGCCCAGATACGCTTCGCTCATCTACAATGGCTACTGGTGGTCGCCGGAGCGCGAAATGTTGCAGAGCATGATTGACGCCTCCCAGGAATACGTCAACGGCGAGGTGCGGGTGAAGCTCTACAAGGGCAACGTGATCGTCACCGGCCGCCGGTCCGACAGCGACTCGCTGTTTGACGAGAAAATCGCCACCTTTGAAGAGGACGCCGGCGCCTACGACCAGAAGGATGCCGAAGGCTTTATCAAGCTCAACGCCCTGCGCCTGCGGATTGCCGCCAAGCGCCGTTCCGGCTGAATATCGGGCCCTTCCTCTGCCTGCCCGGGTCGCCGGGCGGGAAAACCCTCATGAAACTTAATGGATTGGAATAACTTTACCCGCATTGCGCCAATTCACACACGCGGCGCAGGGTAAAGTTTCACCGTCGTCGACCGACAACCTGCTACGTAGCTGAAATCCGGGAGGATTTCACTCATTCAATTCCAGGGATCGGGAACTGCAAGATGTTAATGTATGGTATTTGTCCCCGAGGCGGTGGCTCTCGATACCCTTTCGAACGGCTGGAAAACGGCACTCGATTTCCTGGATGAGCCGATTTGCCTGCTCGATCTGGATGATCGGGTGATGCAGGCCAATAAAACCTTCTTTGCCCGCCTGGGATGTCCGCCCGAAGACGTGATCGGTCAACCGGTTACCCGTTTTTTCCACCCTGAAGGAGAAGAAGAACCCTGTCCGATCTGCCGGGCGCGCCTGGCGCAAAAGGACACGGTGGTTACCATGGAGGCCGACGATCCGCGTAATCATGCCGGCCGTTCTATTCAGGTGCGCATCGGGGTGATTCGCGACGAGCAAGGTAATCCGAGCGGGATTATTCAGCATATCCAGGATCTGAGCCTGATCCGCGCGGCGGAAAACAAATACCTCGATACCCAGAAACAGTTTCGTGACCTGTTCGAAGCTTCGCCCGATCCCCAGATCATCGCCAATGGTGACGGCATTATCGAACAGGCCAACGCCCAGTGTTTCAGTGTTTTCGGTTACAAGAATATCGAGCTGATTGGCAAGTCGGTAGAGATTCTGATACCGGAAGAATTGCGCGATCGTCATGTCGGCCTGCGACAGATGTTCACGGATGCACCGAATCCCAGAATCATGGGTAGAGGTGAACTGTCCTGTCGGCGCAAGGACGGTACGACCCTGCCGGTGGAAGTCAGCCTGACGCCAATCAATGCCAACAATGAAGTTTCGGTCTGCGCGGTGATCCGGGATGTCAGCGAGCGCAAACAGGCCGAGCGTGAACTGAAGCGTCTGGCCAGTTTCCCGGAATTGAGCCCGATACCCATTATGGAGGTCACTCTAACGGGAGAGATTACCTACGCCAATTCCGCGGCTAATGAGAGCTTTGTACGTTTGAAAGTGCTGGGTTGCGAGCATCCTGCTTTGCTCAATCTGAACGAGATGATAGAGAAAGTCAGGCAAAGTGACCGCGCTGTTTTACGCAGTGTGGAAGTCGGCGCAATGGTTTATGAACAGCAGTTCTCCTATGTCCCGGAGAATAAAGTGGTGCGGATCTATTCCTGGGATATCACCGAAATCCGCGACATGGCGGATGAAATGGAATATTTCGCCACACACGATAGCCTGACCGGACTGGTGAATCGCAGCGAATTCGATCGCCGGATTAACCAGTTGATCGATCAGTGCCTGCGGGAAAACAGGGAGCATGCATTGTGTTATATCGATCTGGATCAGTTCAAGATTATCAACGATAAATGCGGCCACAGTGCCGGCGATGAGCTGTTGCGCCAGCTGGGCCGGTTACTACAGGACAAAATCCGCGATAGCGATACCCTGGCAAGGCTCGGTGGCGATGAATTCGGATTGTTGCTGACCGGCTGTGGCG
The DNA here is from genome assembly GCA_964405505.1 of uncultured Thiohalophilus sp. Taxonomy (GTDB): domain Bacteria; phylum Pseudomonadota; class Gammaproteobacteria; order UBA6429; family Thiohalophilaceae; genus Thiohalophilus. The sequence continues at coordinate 4,032 of CAYOOC010000004.1, read as the reverse complement.
TGGACAAGGCGCGGGAAATTGCCGAACAGATTCGAAAAACCATCGCCGAACACCGGTTCGTCTGGGAAAGTAATGTATTTACCATCGGTGCCAGTATTGGTCTGGTACCTGTTACACGACACAGTGGCGGGGTCAAGGATTTGATGAGTGCCGCGGATACCGCCTGTTATGTCGCCAAGGATACCGGGCGGGATCGGGTGCATGTCTATCAACAGGACGATTATGAACTGGGTCGGCATATCAAGAATATCGAATGGGCTCACCGCCTGCAGCAGGCTCTGAGTGAAGACCAGTTTTGTCTGTACAAGCAGAGTATTCGTTCCACACAGAACCCGAGTGACGAGCGCTATGAATTGCTGGTCAGAATGGTGGAAGAAGACGGCAGTCACTGCTCCCCGGGGGCGTTTATTCCGGCGGCGGAGCGCTTTAATCTGATCAAAAGCGTGGACAAATGGGTTGTCAATGAGGCTTTTCGCCTGATCAGTACCGGCTGTCTGAACACCCATGAGGTCTCTATCAACCTCTCCGGCGATTCACTGGGCGATACCGATATGATTAAGTATGTCGTCAACAAGATCGAGGAGTTCCGGATCGACCCCTGTGGGCTGATTTTCGAAATTACCGAAACCGCGATGATTACCAATCTGGCCAATGCCCAGAAATTCATGGCCATAATGCATGACGTGGGTTGTCGTTTTGCACTGGATGATTTTGGCAGTGGCGTCAGTTCATTCGCCTATTTGCAGAATCTGCATGTGGATTATCTGAAGATTGACGGCGACTTGATCCGCAACAGCGTGGTCAACAAGATCAATGCGTCAATGATCAGGGCGATCAACGATATTGGCCATGCCATGGGCATCAAGACCGTGGCAGAATTTGTCGAGGATGAGGTGATTTACGAAAAAATGGTCGAAATCGGCATCGATTATGTGCAGGGCTATCATATCGATCACCCGAAGATGGTGGAGAACAGAGTTTAAACAGGTATTTTGAATGTCAGGGTACTTTGAATCAGCTCAGGCCGGCTGTTGACCCGACAGTATCGATGCAACCCGCTGCAATTCCTCTTCCGTATTGACGCCCGGCCCGGGCACCTGTTCGGCGGTGACGACCTTGATCCGGCGCCCGTGATACAGCACCCGTAACTGCTCCAGGGATTCTATCCGTTCCAGCGCGCAACTGCCCCAGGCGATATATTGTTTGACGAAGCCCGCGCGATACGCATACAGACCGATATGCCGGTGAAAGTCACTGAAGTCATTCAGGGTTGGCGTTGATTCGCGAAACGCCTCGCGATCCCAGGGGATCGGGGCACGGCTGAAGTAGAGGGCATTGTCCTCGTGATCGCGGACCAGTTTAATCACATTCCAGTCGAACAGTTCCTCGACACTCTCCGCCGGGGTACTGAGCGTGGCCATCTCGGCCTGGCGGTCTGCGGCCAGGGCATGACCCACCTGGTTCAGGCAGGTACCGGGCATCAGCGGCTCGTCCCCCTGCATATTGACGATGATGGTCTCATCAGCCAGGTTGAATTGCTCGATCACTTCATGAATGCGTTCGGTGCCGGAATTGTGGTGGTCCGAGGTCAGACAACGATCCACCGGAAAGTTCGCAGTCGCCTCGAGAATACGCTCGTCGTCGGTGGCCACGATAATTCGCTCGGCATCGCTTTGCAGGGCGTTATCGATGACGTGGGCGATCATTGGCTTGCCGGCAATCTCGCGCAGCGGTTTGCCGGGCAGACGACTGGAGGCGTAGCGGGCGGGGATGACGATATGAAAGCTCATGCGTTGTTATCTTTATCTGAAATGTTGTTTTTATGCGAGCCGAGTAATTGGTCCAGTGTCGATTCTACTTCCTCAACCGTGATCCGGTCCATGGTGCCGGGATCGCGCACCCGGATCCCCCAGGGCAATGCGGACACCGGTTTGTGGTATTTGTCTTGCACGGCCTCGGGATAATGGTTGATCGTCCAGTGCCGGCTCAAATAGGGGCCGGTCCGCTCGGGGTTGGCACAGGCATACAGGCCGATAACCGGGGTGTTGACCGTGGTGGCCATGTGGGCCGGTCCCGAATCCGGTGAGATCAGGGCCGTGGCATTGTCCAGAATCGCGAGCAACTGTTTTAACGAGGTCTTGCCGACCAGGTTGGTGATATTGCTATTGCCGGCCTTGTTTTCGATGGCCTCGGCCAGTTGCCGCTCGGCGGGGCTGTTGCCGCCGGTCAGATAGACCGGCAGCCCATGCTGGCTGACGGCATAGTTGGCCACCTGTGCGTAACCGGCCACGTGCCAGTTGCGATAGGCGCTGCTGGCACTGGGGCTGATGACCAGATAGGGCCGGGTTGGGTCGGCAAGCTGTTCGGCGCTCTGGCGATCGGCGTCCGAAACGGGAATATCCCAGCGCAGCTGTCTGTCCGCGATGCCCAGGGCCTGGGCAAAACCGAACAGTCCATCCATGACATGTTGCTGCGCTCTGGCCGCGATGCGCTGATTGGTAAACAGCCATTGCAGATCCCGGGCCCGGGCACGATCGAAGCCCAGCCGAATCGGGGCGTTGACCAGGCGGCTCAACAGGCTGGCCCGCAGGGCGATTTGCATGTGCAGCAGAGCGTCGAAGCGGCGGCCGTTCAGCTGCCGGTGTACTTCACGGTAGGCGGCAAGCCCGCGTGCCTTGTCGAAGACGATAAACTCGATATCGGGAATACCCTGCAACAGGGCATACTCGGTCTTGCCGATGATCCAGGTCAGCCGGGTCTGGGGCCAGGCCTGCTGGATGGTGCGCACCACCGGCAGGGTATGACAGATATCGCCGATGGCGGAGAGGCGCAAAATGCACAGGCTGTCCGGGGGCGTGGTAAAGGGCAGAGGCATACCGTTATTTTTGTTGTTTAAAAATGATAGCCCAGATGCTCGTCGATAAACTCACGAATACAGCCATAGCCGCCGTTTTTCTCCAGTACCACATCGACGATCCTTTTGATTGAACCGACCGCGTCGGCGGGGCAGGCGCTGAAGCCGACGGCATGGATAATGTCGCGATCGTTGATATCGTCGCCGATATAGGCCACCTGTTCGAGATCGATGTTCAGCTCGGCGCAGAACTGCTTGAGGATCTCCAGTTTCGGCTCGGTACCGACATAAAACTTCTCAATGCCCAGCGTTTTACACCGTCCGGCAATGATCGTGCTTTTGTAGCCGGAGCTCAATACCGCGACCGGCACGCCCTCGCGCTGCAGGTGAATAATACCGCGACCGTCCTTGGTATCGAAGCGTTTGACCTCTTCACCGCCCTCGGTGTAGTACATGCCACCGTCGGTCATGACCCCGTCGATGTCCAGGGCCAGCAGCCTGATATCCGAGCGAATCGTCACAGGCTCAGACAATATGATAGCCGATGGCGTCGGCGATGGGACGCAGGGTACCGATCAGCTGCCGGAAGGCATCGTGATCCAGCTGTTGCGAGGCATCGGATTTGGCAACAGACGGATCGGGGTGCACCTCGATCAAGAGACCGTCGACCCCCATGGCCGTCGCGGCCCGGGCGAGATCCGGCACCCCGTAGCGATATCCCATGGCGTGACTGGGATCGACGATGATCGGCAGGTTGGTGTATTCCTTCAGATAGGCGACACCGCACAGATCCAGGGTGAAACGGGTCTTGGTTTCAAAGGTACGAATACCGCGTTCGCACAGGATAACGTTATCATTGCCGCCGGAGAGGACAAACTCGGCAGCCTGAACGAATTCCTGCAGCGTGGTGCCGAAACCGCGCTTGATCAGGATCGGCTTGTTGCTGCGGCCACAGGTGCGCAGAATGCCCTGGTCATACATGGCCTTGGCGCCGATCTGGACGATATCGGTGGTTTCGATCACTTCGTCCACATGGGTGGAGTCGCGTACTTCGGTAATGATGTTCAGGCCATATTCGCCGCGCATCTTGTCCAGCAGGCGCAGTCCCTCGTCGCCCAGGCCCTGGAAGCTGTAGGGCGAGGTGCGTGGCTTGTAACAGCCGGCGCGCAGGGTGGAGA